>CAZOPZ010000007.1:12096-30656 GCA_964582035.1 uncultured Methanosarcinales archaeon
GAGCCGTATCTTCTCGGTCTACTCCATGAATTTCTACAATGAGCCCCGGTTCCAAAATGGCGTCAATCGACTCTTTTGTGGCCCCGCCGTCAATCAAGCCTTCAGTAGTAACTTCAATAACCTTTCGACCATATACGTCAGTGTCTACAATAAAATTATATCTACTTTGTAGTACTCCGTTGCATCCACGGTCTTCTCCCGGGGTATAATTCTCCTCGCGAACTGTCCCCCGCAAAGTAATTTTTTCACCACTGCCACAAGCAAAAGGAAAGCATGCTGCTCCCAAAGCCAAAAAGCCGTTTTTCAAAACATCTCTCCGTGAATAGTTTGTCATTTTTAGTTTCCTCCGATTATTTTTTTATGTTTTTCTACCGTGTTTGGCACACGTAAGATTTTCCATCTTCATCGTTAGCCATACGATACAGCTTGCCATCCTGATGAAACAGGATTTCATCGCTGGGGACGGCATCGAATTCTGGATTTAGGACTCCGTAGCTTGTTCTCCTCATTTTGGAGCGAGGCGGGAGTTCGTCGTCGAAACAATCTTCCAGTTGATCCTTTTTTGTTGGCATTTTTAGTTTTCCTCCTTCAGTTTCTTCACCTACGTCGTAATTTGTTTCACAGAGTACTTGATATAGTCTTTTATCCCGCACCCGCCTTTGTAGCCGACGATGCCACCGGCTCCCGCCAGGAGATTATCCAGCACACCTTGCTCCATGGATGCAGAGACGGCGAAACCTGCCAGGCCGATGCCGAGTGTCGTTAAGCCTTTCTTGAGCGACGGCTTTTTCGGTTCCAGTTTGTCGTCGAGGGTGGTCGTTTTACTCATGATTAGCCGCAGCTGAAAAAAGCATTCCTAACGTTAACCCTTCAAGTCCACCAACTGCTCCCGTAAATCCTTGGTTAAGCTCCGTTCCGGTAAGCGCTTCCATGCCCAAACCACCGAAAGCATACAGCGCAGCGAAAAGTACTGCCGAAAGCGCTGGAAAAGCATAGGGGTGATCAACCGCTAACTCTTTAACTGCTTCAGATCCACCCTTAGTACTAGAACCAAGAAACGCTGCCATCGGCAATCCTGCTACGATCATCTGTCTCATCCCTTCGAGGAGTGAGATGTCATAATCAACGAAACTCCCAACAGCACCAAATGCTGCCGGTACAATAGCATACCCAACTATTTTTCCAATGGTTTTCATTTTCTCTGTTCCTCCTAGTTATTTTTCAATATATTTTACTCTTCTATTCCGGTCGTATATGGCACCAGATCCGGCTCGCCGTTGGCGTCACGCATTTTTAGAGTTACTAGCTTTTCTTAACAGTCATATTTGACCTTATGTAGACGCCGACAAACCCAAGTACCGCACCAACTTTATCCAAATTCCCGTCTAAATAGCGAAGAGTGTCTTGGGTAGTGTCCGTGTCGGAAACAGCGTTTCCTAAATAAGCAAGGCCTTCAGGGATGGCATGATTCAGATAGGGAACCCAATCTAAGATTTGGCCACCAAGAGCTCCAAAAGCAGCTCCTACGGATGCACCCAACATGACAACAACACCACTTACACCTGCAACAATAACTCCTGTTCCGATTTTTTCAGTCAGTGACATTTTTTTCCCTCCCTAGTTATTTTTAAATTTTTTTACTCTTCTGTTCCTACGCGGTACGGCACCAAGTCCGGCTCGCCGTTGGCATCCCATATAATCCCATACAACCTTGCAGTTGGGGAATCTCGTGGAGAACATGAAGAGAGCTCATCAACGAAAAAAATAGTCTCCAACCCTCCAACTCCATCGGAATCTGCGGCGTCAATCCAGAGGTTACTTGTCGGAATGAACCCTTCCTGCGCTTCAGACAGGTGGGGGATTGTTTTTCTATCGCCAATACGTAAGTAATCAGCATGGTTTACACACTGCATGCAAGACACCACTCCCGTTGCTATTCCAAAACTAAAAGCAATAAACGGATCACTTACAACTTCTCGAAGATAATTAAATATCTTTCCCATTTTCCTTTCCCTCCTAGTTATTTTTCCATTCCTTTTCAAACAGTTCCGTGAAGTACTTCACGAAATGCGGCGCTTCCACCCAGACTGCACAGTCGTAGTTCTTGTGCACGTCCATGTCGTCCGTCAGGAAAAGCACTAAGTGCAGGTCATCAATGACGGCAAACCGCGCGCCTTGCCCTTTGTACTGCTTGATTTTGGCAACCTGCGAGAAGTTGTCCGCAGTGTCCGGCTTGACGGAATTCGGCAAAGCTACGCGCACGTCAACGCCTCGTGATTTTGCTTTCTTCAGATAGGAAGCCAAAAGGTCGAACTTCCGCTCTGCGCCCATGCGCGACACCATGATGCTGATGTTCTTCTTGGCATTTTTGACTAAAGTCAACAGGTGCTCGTGCACTTTGTCCCGGCCGCGGAACGCGCCGCTCTTGTCCGTGGGATCGACGAGCTTGATGCCTTCGCGATGCAAGGTGTTCAATTCGCCCAACGTTTCGCTGTCTTTCAGCTTGGACAGCATGGTATTCTGCTGTTCGGCCTCTTCCATGACTTTGATCTTAACCCGCTCCACGACTTCCGCAGGCGGCACGGCCAGATACTTGATGGGCTTGCCCACTTTCATGATGATGAAGCCTTTCTTTTCCAGCGATTCGAGAACATCATAGGATCTGCTTCTCGGAACGTTAGAAATATCGGACAGCTCTCCCGCTGTAGAAACTCCCCGGGAAAGCAAGGCTATCCAGAGCTTACTCTCGTACGAATTCAGGCCGAAATCTTTCAGCTTGTTCAAAAATTCTTTTTGGACGATCATGGTTCTTCCTCCTGTTGATGATTATTAGCCTCCCCCACCAATCCACCGAAGAACCTCTTTTATACAGTTACATCCCAGAACGGCCAGTTCTTTATAAATCTTTCGTTTTATTTAGTACTTGCAGGTGGTTAAACAACTGGGGAGAGGTCAGTTTCTCTCATTAATGCAATAAATGCTCCAGCACCAAAGCAAACATACCTCCACCAAAAGCGAGAACTGAAAACAGGTCAAAACCACACAGTAAACCCGAATAGATGAAGCTTAGCGTCGCTAAAGAGATTCCAAGAAGGCGAACAAAGATTAGAACAACCATTGCAGGAACATGCCCAAAGCGCCAACAATACCAACAAGTAAAGAGACAATCATAAGCCAAAAGACAATTAATTTTTGGCCGTGGAGACGAGATATAACAACTGTTTCCATGTTACTCTTTTTTAGAGCCTAATTCTATTTAAACTTTTCTTCAAAGCACGGCCCACTGTTCAACTTTATGAAACAAAACGAGAAGAATAAGCTTCCCTGCGGGAATGATCATAAATTTTTCCCAATATTTTATCCCCCATCCACCGTAAACAACTGCGAATCTTTCACCAGAAACAATCCTAATCGCGCTCCCGCATCCAGCCAGCCATGGGCATAGTTCAGGGCAGCAAAAGCCGTAACGGCATCGCCCTTTTTCAGGAAAAATCCAGCATCATCATAATAGCGCTGGGCCATGTCCAGAACTTCAGCAGCTTCTTTTGTCCGTTCAGGATTGAGCGCTTTTTGTACCTGCTCCAAAGCACGGGAAGTGACGGAAAAATACTTGTCCAGCTTTTCTGTGGTAATCGCCGTTTGCATGGTCAAAAAAGATCGCAGTCGTACTCAGAAGCCGTCGAATAGCCGCCTTTCCGAACTACTTCTATAACCCTGTTGAGTTCCTGGTTTGAACCCAGCCCCCAGAAATCATGATAGAATTCCAGAGTGGCATCGGTAAGGTCCGGATTTTGGAGTTTTGTTTCCAGGCTCGCATGCTCTGTTCCGTAAACGAGCGCAGCATGTATTTTCCTCCCCTCTTGCTGATATTCTTTGAGGAGATACCGAGACACCTTTTTGGCAGTAACGGCATCCCGAAACCCGCACTCCGGTGTGGGGAGAAAGTTTGCACTGAGCATCTGCAAAGTACGTACTGCTGCAGCATCCTCTTCCCCCCGAAACTGCCACGACCAGTGCATGGAAAGAAAAGCGCCCAAGGTTCCCTTCGCCAGGCCGCTGAGAAAAGCCCTTCTGTCCAGAGGGGAAGATTTTTTAGATTTCCATAAGTCCAGACATCCTTTCACACCAAAAAATAATCCCGCTCCTTGCTTTACATGCTCAACAGCCGCAGAGAGAGCTGGCTCCGGGTTGCAGTCAACGCCGTAAACGCCCATCTGAGGGTTCTCTCGAAGAATTCTTAGATAAACTCCTTTGTATTGAGGCACGGCAAAAAAATATTCCAGAAAATCATCCGCAGAACAGCCTCCGTCCTCAAAAACCATAAAATCCAGCTCCGAGAAGTCCACTTCTTCAAACAGCGGGGCACTGCTCTCCAGATGATTCCCTAATCCCAAATAATACTTTGCTTCATCCGTTTCAAAAATGCGCAGGACCATGCCGAACGAAAAAAAGCTGGACTATAAAAATGTTCGTGGATGAATATTACTGGAGAGTTAAAAAAATAAAAAGAGTAGAAGACATCGCAGCAAACTATGGAAGATGCACTCATCTGACCAATCAGTCTATTATTGGTGGAGAAACTCTTGCCATGCTTTCACGGCAGCATTATATGCTTCTTTTTCTCTTCGCTTCCCTAACCTTCTTGGCAACCACCGCAAAAGTTCGTAGACATCAGCGGAATCTCTAGCAACATCCCCAAACCTACTAAGATAGCCGGCACAATAGTGGGAGCCTTTCTCACGAAAATGCTTTTCAAAATTATCAATATTCTGGTCAACAAGCGCATCTAAACAAGTACGCCTTCCCAGCTGGAAATCTTGTATCACTTGAGATAGTTCATAGAAAGAGTGCCCCTCTGAGAATGAATGGCCACCCCCATCTTTTGTGGGGTCTACACAAGATCCTCCACCACGCCTCGGGGTGATGTAAAATTGCCGCCCCATAATCCCCTTTGAGAAAGCAGCTGCTAGGTCTGGACGATACGTCTGCAAGTAAACAAGAAGTGCTGGTTGGTGGGCTTTCATAAATAGTACAAAATAGATAGTAATTAGTATAAATAAAGTTCGATACTTTAGAATATGAATTGGCTAAATAGGTACGACTTATAACCCTGATGGAAGACTATAAGAATGATGGGTTACGCTGCCCGGGCGCTCTTGGGCCTCTTCACGGTTATCGGCAGAATCCCTTCGTCAAATTCCCGCATGGCAATCTTCACCGGGCTGAAGCCGATAGCCTGCAAAGCAGCATCTTCCAGCTTCAGCAGGAACGGCGCGCCCATGGAGAGCTGCAAGGCCCGCGAGCCGATCATGCGCGCTTTTTCGTACTTGGTGTATTGCATCGGTTTTTCGGTAGCCATGGTGAATGGGTAGTAGTATATAACAATCTTATTTCAGCATTTACGCAATGCTTCTATTTAATTCTTTCCGCAGGAAAGCAGCTTTTTCCGTCGCCAGATCGACCATTCGTTCAATGTCTTCCAGCGTTAAAGGCGCCGTTCCGCCTTTCTGCAGCGCCGAAATGGTGCCATCCGGATCGGAAGAAATTGTCAATCGCGCCTCTGCCGCTTTCTCTTCTTCCAACGTAACATCCAGGAACAGGCCACCGCCAATCTTAAAGACGGTAACCGGCAAGGGCTCTTTCAGCAGCGGCAAAGCTTTGTTGGTCTTCTGCTTATAGTCGATAACCCCCGTTTCTGGATCACAGACGGGAAAGAACGCTGATTTCAGAGCAGCCAGTGCCGCCAATCCTGCGACATCAAAGAGATTGCCCGCAACATTGACGGTAATCAGGTCAATGGTGACAAACCAGGCTTTTTCTCCGGGAACGAGGCAGAGCTTTTTCAAGTCGATGGCTTTGGCCTCACGGATTCCCCGATCGACGACGCGAGCGAGCTCCACCGCATCAATGCCCGGCGGCCCCGGCTCGAAGTCTGGATTGGACATGGGCGTGAGTTCCGCATTGACCATGATGCCGCCTTCGTCCGGCGTGTCATTGTACGGCTTTTCAATAGCCAGCTTCACGCCGGCCATGATGACGGTATCGCCGATCTGCACGCGGGCTGAGCCTTCAGCAGTCTTGGAAATATTTGTCGTGATGAGAATGGGCTGGCGGTAGTCAGTTAAAGCCCTGCCATCGAGGCGTTGGCTTCGGTGAGCAAGTTCAATGATGGATTGCTGATTGTACTTCATGGTTTATTCCTCGGATTGCTTTGCCTCTCCTTTTTCACCGGCAGCAGCAAATTTCTCTTTCAGTGCGCGAACCTGCTCCACATAGATCTTTTCCGTGGCTTCTTTCGCAAGGTGTAACGCTTTCAGCAGATGGGCTTTGGAGATCTCCCCATCCATCTGCAAGAGCGTGAGTTCTTTCGTATTATGGATCATCGCTACGGGAATGTCGGAGACGACACCGTCATAAGCTTCCTCATCATAGGTCAGATCAGCAACGACCGTGCCATCGACTTGGCCGACAGCGACCGCACTGACCATATCTTTCATAGGAATGCCGGCATCTGCCAAAGCCATAGCGGCAGCAGAAATTGCTGCGCATCTTGTTCCGGCGTCGGTCTGCGGCAATTCCACAAAAACATCAACAACGGCATTCGGGAATGCAGAAAGGTCAACGACCGGCTCCAAGGCTTTCGTCATGACCAAGGCAATTTCCTGTGAGCGCCTGCTGGTTCCCGGACGGATCCGTTCGCCGGAGCCGGAGAAAGGCATCATGCTGTAAAAGCAGCGCAAGATGCCACTTCTCGGATTCTGCTTGAACTTGGGAAACATTTCCCGAGGGCCGTACACGGCAGCGATGGCCTGTGTCTTGCCGATGATGAATTCCGCGCTGCCATCAGCATTGGGAATGACGCCGGTGCGGGCTTTCATGGGACGGAGTTCGTTTATCGCTCTCCCGTCTAATCGTTTGGTGTAGACCATTTTTCAGTTTTCCCTTTCCATTTCGTAGTGCTCTCTCCCGCCTTCTTCCCCCGGCTCTTCCTGCCGCTCTTCATAGACTCTCGGCTCCGGCACCGGAATCACGCGCCCTTTCATCTGTTCCGTGAGAAAAGCATCGACGTGTTCCGTCAGCCCTTCCATATGTGATTTCTCTTCAATCAGCCGGATAGCCTGCTCGACGACGCGTTCGTTGTCTGCATCGCCGCGGATCCAGACTAAGCCGTTCTGGCCGACGGTGATGCTGCAGCCGGTTTTGTCTTTGATAAGCGTGATCATGCTGCCCTGCTTGCCAATAACCCGAGGGACTTTCTGGCAGCTCATGCGGATGATCCGCCCGCCGCTGATGCGATGCAGGCCGGGCTCTTTCATCGTGACATCGATCAGCCGCTGCGAGGTAACATTGACGATCTTCACGACCACCATGTCGCCGATGGCCATCATCCGGCTCAAATCATCCGTCTTGCGCACAAAGCGCGTAGTAGCATCTTTCACGTTCAGCAGTGCCGAATAGGCCGTAGCAGTAGAGATGCGCCAGCCGGTCATCGTAATGTCAATGATCTGCCCGATGATCTTGTCGCCGAACCGCGGCACATAGGGGCCCGCGAGTGGCGTTATCCGCAGCACCCGGCCCGCGAGGGAGACTAAGCCCAAAGCTCGGGCATAGATGGCATCGCCTGCCCGATAGGTATAATCGCCGGGCAAGTAATCCATCCCGTCAGCTAGGGCTTCGCCGGGAACCACTACTGCACGTTCCTGTACCAATAATCCAGTCATAGTCGTATAGTATCCGCTTTTGATGATAGTGCTTTCATGAGAAAATATGAGCGGATAAAGTGCTTTCTTTTCTCACTGCTGCTAAGATTTTCCCGTTTATTTAAAAAGATATTGGTGGGAAAATCGAAATTGCTCAAATCTGCTATTCCCTATGCGCTTTTTCTGGCGGCACAATAGTCCAAAATTCAAATGGTCCTTTTTTAGAATGGAACTGCAGGTGAATCCTTCCTGCAAAGAAAATTTCGAGAAGATGATCATCAAGACCGTACCGCAAAACTGATCTTTTTGGTTCTGGGAAATGAGGGTCGTACGGATCGATGTCCAGGCCTAACATAACCAGCCGGCCAATTTCGTCCTCCGCGGGTTGGGTGCGCTCGTAGGCAAGAGTAGATCCAAGGCGCTTCCGTGTACCTATACCTCTCGATGAAAAATGAAAAACCTCCTCTCCATCGACGAGAAAGTAAAGCCCGGAAGAATTTTTCTGGTAATCAAGAGTCTTGCCGGCAAGATTTTTATTCACTTTCATAATCCCATCGGGATTCCACCCGCCACAATCACAGATGAAAAGCTCCTCAGCAACATAATTATCCAGACAAATGCGAAGATGCTCGAAATCTAATCCCTTGGGCAGAAGGTATTGTTCCATAGTTCTTCTCATTAATTTTCTTTCTCGACAATAATTTCCGCCTTTCCCTGCGCCGCTTTATTGACCTGCTCAAAGAATTCCACCTGAAAGCCCGCAGGAATCTCTACCCGCGCTTCCCAGCTGCCATCCGGCTTCCACAGTTCCTGCAAGACGGTAGCGAGGCGCTTCACCAGAGCATACGCTTTCCCGATATATGCCGGCGGGATGGTTATGCGCAGCACTTTCTTGGCAATTTTCAGAGGAAGCACCGGCAGAAGCTTTTTCACCGCCTCAGGCAGCTGTTCCTCGGCAGAACGATGCTCGTCGACATGCACTTGGGCTTCTTCCATCGCCGCTTCCAGGCGCTCCGGCGGATGGGGCAGGCCCGTCCGGGGATCGACCGCTTGCTGATGCAGCAGATAAATCAACTGCCGCTTTTTCTGTTCACGTTCCTGCGTCCGCTGCTCGGTGGTTGTCGGCAGCTCGCCTTCTTTCAGAATGATGGCGCTGATCTGCAGCGGATCCGTAGTCTTGAACACCTGCTGCAAATCCTGCTGGGAAGCCGCTAAGCCTTTCCTCGCGTCAGTAAAAATCCGCTCCGCAAGCAGCACCTCACGGACATCAGCAATCTCTCCTTTACGATAGCGCAGCGCCTGCTCGGGATCGATGCTGATCTCGAAGTTCTTCCCAAACTTCTTCAGCCGGGCTAAGGTTATTTTCTCTGACATGGGTAAAAAAAACACCGCCGTAAAAAGCAACAAAAAAGAAAAAAGAATAATTATTTCATCAGCTTCCGCAGCTCGTCGTTGCTCAGCTTGGTGAAGCGGCGAGTTTTATCGTCGATGTACGCCGCATCGACGCGCTCCACGTTATATTCGTCTTTTAAAAATTCTTTCATCAGGCTCAGGCCAAACTTCAGCCCTTCGTCAACGGACATGGTGCTTTTATACCGCTTGTTGAGCATCGCTTCAATCTCGGCTTCGCCTTCGCCCACGACCGCGGCCCGGTACTGGAAAAGCTTCACTTCACCGTCTTCATCGACGCCTCCCACGAGCAACGAAACGCCAAACGGCCGTAAGCCGCCCGATTGCGTACCGATCTGCTTCAGGTCGCATATCTCTTTCACGACGGAGAGAATGTCAATTTTTCCATCATAGGTTACAGAATGCTGCTGGGCGCGGAGCTGCACCCTATCAACGAGGACACGGGCATCAGCAATCACGCCCGCAGCGGCAGCGCCGATGTGGTCATCGATGCGAAACATCTTTTCGATAGCTTCAGCGACCATCAGCTTGGAAGTGACCCGCTTGTCTGTCACAAAGACGACGCCATTCTTGCAGGCCAGCCCGATGGCCGTAGAGCCGCGCTGCACGGTTTTCTTGGCATATTCTACCTGCAATAACCGACCATCCGGCGAGAACATGGTAATGGAGCGGTCATACCCCATCTTGTCAATCATTTGCTGCTGCTGTTTGTTTTGATTCATGGTTTGTGCACCTCTTACCTAGTGGAACTGGCTTTTTTAATCGTCCCCGAGACGGTTATGGAGCGAATAATCACCGGGATATTTTTAATGCTTTTGATAAGGATAATCGCTGCTTTCACCTCATCAACCGCCAGATGGCTCACTTTCAATATAAATTTATTGTTTTTATATTTCTCTTTGACGAACAAAGGAGAGGCTTTCGCCGTGCCCCATTCGCCTAAAAACCGCAGCAGTGCTTCGTCGACCGCAGCTTTTACTTCCAGAAAGGAAAACTCTTTCTCGGCAAAAATCTCAAAGACAATATAGCGTTTCTTGGGCTTGAGGGTGGGAAGGAGGGGCATGGAAAGAAGAAACGAAAGGATTTTATAAACGTTTAGCTGCTCATTCTTAGCCGCGGCCTTTCTCCAACTGCTCTTTCAGATGAGCCATATGCAACGTGTGCTCCTGCTGCATCCCCGTAGGAAGAGTCTCAAACAAAGCCTGCGCCTGCTGATACTGCAGCTTTTTCTGGCTGAAGGTTCCCGACGCCGCTTGAGCAACGGTCTCACTGAGCTTCCTCTGCGAGGTAAGATGCTCTTCAATGGCCTGCCTTAAGCCCACGACTGATGAATAGAACTTCTGCTTCTCCGGCTCGTGCAGGCGCAGATACTGCTGGTAAATCTCCTGATAGCGCTGCTTCAGCTCATCTAAAGAGGCGGTGCTAGCTCGTTCTTTGGCCTGCTCGATTTTCTTTCCCAAAGCTGCGGACCTGGACCACAGCGCCAGGGCGATAAAAACAATATCAATGACGAGAACCAGCAAGAACAGGATGAGGCTATACGCCTTCATCTGCGGCGTAGCCGCCAGCAGATAAAACAGGAAAGCGCCGAGCAGCAAGGCTGCTAACAGCAAGGCGAGAACTTGCGCTTTTCCTGATGGATTATTAAAAAACATATGAACGCTTCATTTCTCCATTTTCTTTTCCAAGTCAATTATCATCCTGATCTCTTTTTCCAAAAATGGGATGTCTTCTTTCACGGCGAGCCAAATCTTGTCCAGAACGACACCGAAATAAGCATGATGAGAACGTCCCTCGCTCCCGCAATTTCTTTCCATTTTACTTGGGGATATCTCTGTTTCAATCCGGGCGGAAGATGTTTTACCGCCTCACCTATCAGCTCAATTCGCCGAATAGTGGCATCCTGAATATCTTTATCTCCCTCAAATTCTTTCTTCGTAAGATCTTTTGTCGAACGTTTAATGAGCTCAATCGCCTCAAGAATATCGTTCAAGTACAAAAAAAAGTTTCTTTTCATAGAACCCTTACCTCTTCTTTTAGAATACCTCTTTTTATCAGCGGCTTAATGGCTTTATACTCAACAAGATCAATTTTTTTCTTGAGAAGATTTTCCAAAGCTAATTTTAGGCCAACAAAGTCAAAGAGGCTCATGCTTTTTTTAGTTTCTACCAGAAGGTCAACGTCACTCTTCTTCTTTTGCTCACCTCGGGCATAAGAGCCAAAAATACCTGCTTTAATAACCCCTCTTTTTCGCAAAATGGGAGCAACTACTTTGGTGATTTTTTGCAGTTCTCGGTCTTTTATTTTCACCGGTGCCATTGCTGTTTTTCCGATGAAGTAAAGCAGGAGAATATTGTATTTAAAAGTATCCCCTGTTTCAGCGCCAAAAAAGAGCTACTCTGTGGCGCAAAAGCTTTCATCTTTCTCCTGCAAACAGGCCTAAAGAGAGAGGAAAGATTTACTGAAGTCACTTACAATACAGCGCCGTCAATTTTTCCTGGAGCTTCGCAAGAGGAACACGCTCCTGCTTCGTGGTATTTCTATCCCGGATGGTGACGGCATCATCATCAAGGCTTTCAAAATCAACCGTCATGCAAAAGGGAATGCCGATCTCATCCGCTCGCGCATACCGCCGGCCGATGCTGCCGGAATCGTCATAGAAGCACGTATAGTACCCTCGCAGCTGCTCGAAAACTGTCCGCGCTTTTTTCGCAATTTCCGGCTTGTTCTTTACTAAAGGAAAAATGCCGCAGAAATACGGCGCCAGGCGCGGCGGCAATTTTAATACCACATTCCCGCGCTGCTTGTCGTCGTGATATGCCTCGAACAGCAGGGCCAAGAAAATCCTCTCCATCCCAAAGGTCGGCTCGATGACCGCTGGCGTAACACTCTTCTTCGTCGCCTCATCATGCAGCTCCAGCTTCTTCTGGCTGTGCTTCGCATGCTGCGTGAGATCGTACTGGCCGCGGTTGGCGTTGCCGGCAATCTCTTTCCAGCCGAAAGGGAATTCATACTCGACATCAAAAGTCGCAGAGGAATAATGCGAAAGTTCTGTCTTCAGATGCTCGCGAAGGCGCAGCTTTTCGGCAGGAAATCCCAAGTTCAGCAGCCAGCGCAGCTGCTCGGCAAGCAGGGAGGCATGCCACTCGTTCAGCAATTTTCGCTGGAGCATCTCGCCAACGGTCGTTTTCACTGCGGCGCTCTTTTCCGTCCCTTTCTTTTTCTCTTGCTGCTTCTCCTGAGCAGCCGCATCCAGCAAAAGAACGCCCTGCTGGCGCTGGGCTGCCGTCAGCAGCGGACAGCCTTTCTGTTCTGGATGATAAAAATATTCCATCTCGGCGATGTGGAATTCCCGGGAACGGAACAGGAAATCCCGCGGCGCTATCTCGTTGCGGAAGCATCTTCCCGCCTGCGCAATGCCGAAAGGCAGCTGCATCCTCGCCGTTTCCGCCACCAGCTTGAAATCCATGAACATGGCCTGAGCCGTCTCCCCGCGGAGATAGGCCACGCCTTTCTGCGAAGCATCGGCGCCCACTTTCGTTTCAAACAGCAGGTTAAAGTCCTTGAGCTCTTCGAAGTCTTCTCCGTGATACGTCAGCTTATGCTTCTGCAGCAGCTCATTGACTCGTGCAGCAGTCCAGCCTTCCACTTGCATCCCCAGCTGTTCCTGGATGAAATGATCCGCGCGAATCCTGGTTTTGCTTTTTTTGGTGATGAGAACCAGATCGCCAAAGGATTCCAGATGGCCAGAAGCCACCCAGGTTTGGGGATGGGAAATGATGCTGGCATCCAGGCCCACGATATCTTCCCGCGAGCGGACAAAATATTGCCACCAGGCAGCTTTCAGCGCATTGAACATTTCCACTCCCAACGGCCCAAAATCCCAGAAGCCGGCAAAGCCGCCGTAGATCTCAGAAGAGGGAAAGACGAAGCCTTTCTTCTTGCAGAACGTGGCCATCTCTTCGATAGTAAGGGGCATGCGCTGAGGAGAGAGAGATGGTTTATTAAGGTTTTTGTCGGGGAAACCGAAAAACATGTACCCGAAAAATTACTTTCCCCGCACCCAGGCAATCTCTTCATCTTCCAGCTGCAACTCTTTCCCTAACGCTTCTGGCGAAGCACTTTTCAGAATCTGCTGGAGGTACGGCATCTGCTGAAGAACTTGCCGTTTTGACGCATGCAGCTTCGGCGCAAGCTTCTCGGCAAGGGCTTTCTTCTGGGCCTGCTTCTGGTTGGCCTGCCATATCTGCAGCAGCCGCATCGTCGGCTGGTAGGGGACAAAAGCCGGGTTTTTCTCGTCTTTGGCCACAGAAATTCCGGCCGTGAGCAGATTGTTCACGTACACCAAGAAACGCCAGTGCTGCTGCTTGCGTATTCGGCCACGAAAGATATCTGCCCGAGATAAAGCCTCGTATGCTTTGGCTAACGCCCGGGGGGAGAGGTATTCTTTCGGAACATTGGCATCGAGCCACAGGAAAATCTCATCAAGATCAACAGCGACATCATCAAGTGCCGGCAAAGCGGTTTCTGCAGACGATGATTTGAAAATAGTTTTTAAAGTGGCGAGGATCGTCTGCTGGCGTTTCCTGTCCGCCAGCGTGCTCACGGCGCCAAAAGTGATTTTTCCGCTCACCCCGCAGGTTTGCAAATCGAGCAGCGCACTGCGCATATCGCCATCCGCCTGCCGGGCCAAAGCCGAGAGCGCTTTCTCTTCAAAAGCAAGGTTTTCCTGCTGGGCAACTCGTTGCAGGTGCTGGAGTATGGCTTGATAGGGCAGCTTGGGAAACTCGATGGCCAGGCAGCTTTTCCGCAAGGGCTTCAGTTTCTGCTCGTAGAGATCGTTCGCCGTGAGAATGACCGGAAACACTGATTTGTCAATGGCGCTCAGCAAGGCCGGGATCCCGCCGCGATCCTGCACGCCGGAGATGTTGTCGACTTCATCGATCAGGATGATTTTCGGCCGCATGAACAGGGACTGCTGGCCAAGGGCAGCATTCAGGAAAGAAGAAAGGGCATCGGCATTCCTAAGATCGGAAGAATTCAGCTCGAGGACATCGGCTTGCAGCTCTTGTGCTACTGCATACACGGCAGACGTTTTTCCCGTTCCGATAGGGCCATGGAGCAGCGCCGCTTTCTGCTTCTGCTGGCGATACTGCTGGATAAAAGTCTTGAGCGCTTTAACGGCCTCTTCCTGGCCAACAATCTCTTTGCTGCTTTTTGGCGCGTAGGTGACGGTGAAAAAGGCCATGGGAAAAGAGCGGAAAGTTCCGCCCATCGCTGAGAGAGCAGTACATTTAAATACCTTTTTCCTTTTTCTGTTGGTATGATTTTCTTTATCCTGCAAGCCCTCTATTATTTCCTGCCGGCGTATGTTGCCAACATGGCCCCTGTTTTGTTCAAATGGCTGCCTATCGGCAATAAGCCCATTTACCAAAAAATATTGGGGAGCCATAAAACCTGGCGGGGGCTGATCATCGCTCCCGTGATGGGGATGCTCATCTTCTGGCTGCAGAAGCTGGCGTATGCGCGCGGCTTTCAGGATTTGGCTATTATTGACTACAGCGATTTCTCCCTTTTTCTCGGCTTCCTGCTCGGCAGTGGAGCAATTCTGGGCGATTTAGTAAAAAGTTTCTTCAAGCGCCGCCAGGGGATAAAAGCCGGACAAAGCTGGAAGCCCTGGGACCAGCTGGATTTTGTTTTCGGCGCTTTGGCGCTCTCATTTTTTGTCTACGTGCCGCCGGCGGAAGTGGTACTGGTTCTGCTCATATTCAGTCCCGTGCTCCATATGCTGGTGAGCTATATCGGCTTCCGGTTACAACTAAAAAAAGAAAAGTTCTAAAGCTGTTTATTTTCGCATTTTTCTTTCCAAACACCATCGCAGCTGCACGGCCAAGGAATACAAAGCCACTGCTCCGGCACTTAAGTACGCAGGGATGGGCTGCTTGAAAGCCAGGAAGAGGAGCAGGAGAGTTCTGGCAAAGAGCACGGGTGCCGTGAGTTTTGAAAAGAGGTGCACCAGCTGCGCCGCAAGGAACAGAAGAATAATGAGGACGACAAAAAAATCCTGCAGTTCCCCGGCAATGCGGGCCAGCAGCAGGAGGGCTATGAGCTGATCGCTGGCATAGTCCAGATATTTTCCGAAATGGGACGGCTTCGTTACCCGAGCCACCATGCCGTCCAAGGCATCAGCAAGAAGGTGGAAGATGGAAAAGAGCACAAAGAGAAAGTGGTTCTGGAAAAGGAAGAAAACGGCAGCCAGGCCCAGCAGAAAAGAAGCCAGCGTGAGCAGAGACGCCGGGATCCCCGCCCGAACCAGCGGTTCGGCTATCCAGGAGAGCTTCTGGGACCGATAGCGCCGCCAGCGCTCCATTGCTTTCCACAGAAAATCAACAAGCCCGTCGTTCATGGTGCACCGAAAAGAAGAGGAATAGATATACTTTTTGCTCGGGGTGGCTGCTCCCTGCGCCACTGGCATCTGCTCTTTTTTCCAGGTATTGCCTTTTTTTCTCGTCGAGAAAGAAGCTGTTTCCCGTCGACAAAACTGCTTCTGACAGAAACGTTTAAATACTTCGAATCTTTCCTTTTTTCAAAAAATAGAGAGGTGTGAGAATCATGTCAGAAGTTGTTAAGCATGTTGGAGTGAAAAAGGCGTCGGGGTACTTGTATTTCCTCGACAAGCATGGAGATGTGGCCCGCGCAGCCATGAGCCGTGCTGGCCGCACGAAAGGCAAAGCGAAAATCCAGGTTGTGGCCCGCGTGGGCGTGAAGAGAGTGGCTGGCTACTTGTATTTCATTGACGGCAAAGGAAATGTCTGCCGGGCAAAGATGGCTCGGGGAAGAAAGGCCGGCAAGAAGAAAGCTGCCCGGAAAGGCATGAAGAGAAAGCCTGCCCACAGGAAGGCAGCCAGAAAGAGAAAGAGATAAGCTCTTTCTTCTTTTCTTTTTTTTCTGAACGTTTTCCATAAAGCTTATTTGGATGAGAAAGGTTCCTATTGCCCATGAAAGTCAAGCCATTTGCTGAAAAGAATCGAAAGCCTTTGGAAGAGATTGCTCGTTTTGCATATGTGGTCTACGACCAAGGATCCCCGGTGCTTTCAGCACAGGGATACTTGCCGGCGGTGCCGCCGC
Organism: uncultured Methanosarcinales archaeon; assembly: GCA_964582035.1. Taxonomy (GTDB): domain Archaea; phylum Nanobdellota; class Nanobdellia; order Woesearchaeales; family GW2011-AR9; genus JAUYQE01. Next base: position 28,335 of record CAZOPZ010000007.1, read on the forward strand.
TTCCGGCGCCGTACGACCAAGACCTGGTAGTCGTTCCCTGCTGCCGTGACGTGAGCGAAGAGTTTCGGGAGTGTTTGCTTTCCCCCTGGAAGTACACGATTCATGACGATGCTTTTTATCATGTGGGTGAGAAAAAAAGTATCATCGGTTTTCTGTGCACGTTCCGGTCCTATGGATGGCAAGAAGAAGGAAAAGAGAAGATCTGGTTTGCATTCCTGGATCCCGCGTATGCATCCAGGGAAAATGTGGATGTGGAGCTGCTGTTGGCGGTGAGGAAGAAGGGATAAACCGTTTCATCGACGAAAAAATCTCCCTTCTTAAACCGTCATCCTCGACTTCAATTATCTTTATATACGCCCCTTCCCCCTCCACTCCCTGTGGCCAATGCTTCCCGCGAAAACCGCCTGAATGAGCTTTCTGCCAAAGAGTGGCTGCGCTTTACGAAGACGTGGTTTGTGCATAATCCGCCGCCGCGGAAGAAAAAGGAAATACTGCATCCCGCCAAATATCCCGAAGGGCTGGTGGAAGAGTTCATCCGCTTCTTTACTAAGCCGGGCCAGCTGGTCTTTGATCCATTTCTGGGAACGGGAAGCACGCTCATCGCCGCCCATAATGCGGGCAGAAATGGCTTGGGCATCGAGCTGCTGGAGAAGTATGCAGCCATCGCCCGGGAACGCTTACGAGGCCTAAATGAGCAGTTGCAGCTCTCTGCCGGGGGCACGAAAGCGCCTTGCCAGCAGCAGGTGATCCAAGGCGATGCTTCCACTTTGAAAAGAATCTGGGAAACACATAAACTGCCGCAGATCGATTTCGTGATCACCTCGCCGCCGTACGGGCCGATGCTGAACAAGAAAGGCTTGGTCTCTAAAGAGAGGGAAGAAAAAGGCCTGGATGTGAAATACAGCGACGAGGCTGCGGACTTAGGCAATATCGCTTCTTTCGAGGAATTCGTCGAGCGGCTGGTGCAGATTTTTGTAGCCCTGAAGCCGCAGATGAATGCGGGTGCGCATCTTGTTATCATTCTCAAGAATTACCTGGACAAAGGAGAATATCGCACGCTCGCCTGGGATGTGGGAAAAGCCTTAAGCAAGCACTTCCAGCTGCGGGGCGAAAGGCTCTGGCTGCAGGACAATAAGACACTATATCCCTATGGTTATCGGTACAGCTTTGTGCCAAATGTGCACCACCATTATTGCCTGATTTTGAGGAAAGAGCCCGATGAGGGAGAAAAAAAGCAAGGGAAGGACGAAGGAAAGCCGCAAAGAACCCGAAAATTACCAATCCCAAAACCGTAAGTTATATAAGCACTCTTCTTTCCTTTCGGTTAAATAACAATCTTAAACCAGTCGAGGTGAAAATCATGAAAAAAAAATTATTTGCAATTATGGCTGCAGCAATTCTGATGCTCTCCCTATTAGCATTGGGAAGCGCCACGGGACCGAGCAGCACCGATAAAGTCCGGCTGTATGTCAAAGCTACAACCGATGATGCGCAAGCGGATCTCCATGCTTTGAACGTTCGGCATGAATTTGCCAACGGTGTCGTTTCCGTGGAAGTTTCTCCGCAAGCAGCGGAACAGCTAGAGAACAATCCCCGCCTTACGGTTCTGGGACAAGCGACACAATGGCATGTCGATGCCAAACCGGGAAGCGGAACCACAACAAGACAGTATACCCCCTCTGATCAAACTCCTTGGGGCATGCAGGCAGTGTATAATGATCCTGTCATAACTGCTACCAGTGGCGGTGCTGGCGTAACGGTTGCCGTTCTCGATACGGGAGCCAAGACCAATCACTGGGATATTCAACGAAGAATTGCGCAATGCAAAGATTTCACGAAAAACGGCATCCGTAATGGCTGCAGTGATGCATATGGCCATGGAACGCATGTTGCGGGAACCATTGCTGCTGATGGCGGCAGTGATGGCAAAGGCATTTACGGCGTCGCGCCGGAAGCCAGCTTGTACGCCTATAAAGTCTGCGGCAACAGCGGCTTGTGCTGGAGCGATGATGTGGCTGCAGCCATCGTGCATGCGGCAGATCAGGGAGCCAATATCGTCTCCATGAGCCTGGGCGGCAGTGCTCTGGCTTCCGTAGAGAAGAATGCGATTGACTATGCTGTTGCAAATGGAGTTTTAGTGATCGCGGCAGCCGGCAATAGCGGCCCCAGTCTTAACACCATCGAGTACCCGGGCGCGTATGTGAAAGTTGTAGCAGTAGCAGCATTGAACAGCTTGCTCAGTGTGGCAGACTTTTCCAGCCGCGGCGTGAACAACGGCGATTTCGTGGTTGACGAGCGGGAAGTGGAGATTGCCATGCCCGG
>CAZOPZ010000007.1:30752-33877 GCA_964582035.1 uncultured Methanosarcinales archaeon
ATTAGCGGAACCAGCATGGCGACGCCGCACGCGAGTGGGTTAGCAGCACGCAACTGGCAGGGTTCGGCTGACGCAACCAGAGCTTGGCTGCAATCGCGAGCAGCATTGTGGGACATCACTTCCGGCCAGTATGCAGCCGTGAGCGATGACCCTGCGAGCGGCTTCGGCTTTGCGACAGTAGGATAGGCCTCTCTGGAGAGGCTTTTCTTTCTTTTTTTTTCTCTTGTTTATTTTTTTGGATGGTATCTAACAGGGGGTTTTCTCCACAAAATTTTAAATAATCGAGCGTTCATGTAACTCTATGATCATTAGTCCCCTCGATCCACTCTTTTACCCCCGAGAAGCGGACACCGCTCCCTATCCCGCCGTTCCCGATGCAGCCGTGGTAGGAAACGAAGAGCTCCGCACGGCGTACTGGGACATGCTGCGAGAATATGTTGACCTGAAAGCTTTGCGTTTGCCAAAAGACCGGCCGATTTCCATTCTGGAATTGCGCTGCGGCGAAGCCTTGGAAGCACCGACGCTCTGCGCGTACCTCGGCGGCTGCAAGGACCGCTTTGACCTGAACGATCGGGTCCGCTACACGGGCTTTCATGATGATGGTGATCTTCTCGACGCCATCCGCCCCGATTTTGAGAAGCTCTGCAGGAAGAATCTGCCTAAGCCGCTGAACATTTTTTCTTTCGCCACCTGCTTTCCAGAAAAACGAGCCCCGGTCAATGATATTCTCGTGCTGAACCATTTTGATAAAGAAGAATGCCCGTACAGCGAATGGAAGAGCGCCTTACAGCTGGGGCTGCAGTATATCCGAAAAAACGGCATCGTCATCGCCACTGCCAACTGGACTGGCCATGCGCCTGACTTGCGGCATATCCTGAGCGACAAATGCCGCTTTTTGTGCGATAAGCGAAATGAGCATTCTCCACTTCCTGACGTGTACGACCATATACTCGTGGCGCAGAAAGTGGACTGGTGAGCAGACGAGGTATTAAAAAATGAACATTTACTTTTGCGGGTCTATTTGTGGTGGAAGGAATGATGCGGACATTTATTCTAGCCTTATCTCACACCTGAAAACTCGGGGAACTGTTTTAACGGAACATGTGGGGGATGAATCAATTATCAATCGGCGTGATCGAAAGCTGTCTGATACAGAGATTCATGCCCGCGACTTGGAGTGGCTGCTCTCTTCTGACGTCGTGGTTGCAGAAGTCACCCAGCCGAGCTTGGACGTAGGATATGAAGTGGGAAGAGCTGTTGAAAACGAGAAAGATGTGCTCTGCCTCTATCGCCCGCAGGAAGGAAGACGGCTTTCGCCGATGATTGCCGGCTGCGCAGCTGTTCAGGTGCGGGAGTATCACACGCTGGAAGAAGCAAAAGCACATATTGATGATTTTTTGAAGAACGTTCCCTCCATACACTATCGAAAGAGACCCGCAAGGTCCTCAGAACCATTATTCAAAGAACCGAGGCCTGTATCCAAAATATAAAAAGAAGCAGAATGGCATGGCGCATGGATTTACCGCAGCGAATTGCAGCGATGGAACGGCTTTCGGAACATATCGGAGAGCGAGTCCGGGTAAAGTACGTTGAGCAAATCTCAAACAGATCGCAACGGAGCGCAGGCGTATTGGAGTACGTGGAGCCGTACGTCCTTATTGAGGTTACTGAGGATGGGAACTCCGTTAAAGGAAACACGGGTATCCCTTTTCTGGGCATGCCTGATGCCATCGTGTCTATAAGTCGAGAAGACGGCACAGTGCTATATGACAATTCACATATCTATCCGAAGTATAATCCATTTTACGCCGCGGATAACCCTGAAACGTTTCATTACGAGAGAGCTAAGGCGTATACGGAACTCGTAAGGGTGTTGAGTTTTGGAAATCGCGCTTTGCGCCAAAATATTTAAAACAAAGCAGTCTTTTTTCTTCTGAATTGCCCCTGTAGTGTAGCCCGGACTATCATACCGCCCTCTCGAGGCGGTGACTCGGGTTCAAATCCCGGCGGGGGCAGTTTTTTTAAGAAAATAGAAAAATTCTCGACTACAGCTTCCCCAGTGCATCATCAACCGCGGAAGCGATCACTTCCGGCAAGGCGGGATGCACCGTGATCATTTTTGCCAAGTCGTCAATCGTCGCGTTTAGCGTCATCGCTAAAACGAGCTGGTGAATCATTGTCCCGGCTTCTTCACCAAGAATGTGCGCACCCAGCACTTTCCTGCTTTTCTTGTCGGCCAGCAGCTTGACAAAGCCGTGATCAGATAAGCGTGCCAGCCCTTGCGCCCGGTTTTTGTATTCTTCCCAGCCGACGACATAATCTTTCTTTTCCTGCTTGAGCTCTTCTTCCGTCTTTCCGACGGCGCCGATTTCCGGCAGGGTAAAGATAACATGGGGCATGGGCGGATAGCGGAGGGGCTTTCTCTTTTTCTCGACGAAGAGATCTCGCGCCAGATACTCCGCTTCAAAGTTGACAGAATGCCGGAACATATACCTGCCCACAATATCGCCGATCGCATAAACGCCGGGAACGGATGTTTCCAAATACGGATTCACGGCGATAAAGCCATCAGTATTCGTTTTTATAGTGGTGTTCTCAAGACCGAGCAAGTCACTATTGGGGCGGATTCCCGTGGCAACGAGTAAAGCATCTCCCGTTACTTGCTTCTTCAGTCCGCCATTCTGCTGGACGGTGAGCGTAAACGTCTTGTTGTGATAAGCAACTTTGCTCACCGTTCCGTAATGGGCTGTATGCCACTTGCTGAACACTCTGGTAAACTCTTTCTTCACGTCGCCGTCTTCCCGCTGCAGGAACTCGCCGCGGACAATAAAATGCACCTCCGAACCAAAGCTGCCATACGCATGGCCGAGCTCGCAGCCGATATAGCCCCCGCCGATAACGAGAAGCCGTTTCGGCAGCTTCATGTTCCGCAACGCTTCCCGGCTCGTCATGTACGGCGTTCCCTGCAGGCCGGGGATTGGAGGAATAAATGGGCGGGCACCGGCAGCAATGACAATATGTTTTGCTGTTAGCTGCTGCCCCCCGACCTGCACGAATTTATTTGAAAGAAACTTCGCCTCTCCCTGATAAAAGTCGTAATTCGGCTTAATACTTGCGGATTCTTC
>CAZOPZ010000008.1:0-26216 GCA_964582035.1 uncultured Methanosarcinales archaeon
CGGCAATTCCATGCGGCCTTTCCGCCGCTATTTTGAGAAGCTTTCCGTCAAAGAGATGCTGCGGCTGGAAAATCCGTGGGATGAGTATTTTGAGTATATGATTCCCGTCGGGAAATGAGCATTCGTCTTTCCCGAAAAAATGACATGGCGCCGATTCGAAAACCTTAAATACCTTAACTCATTTATCAGGATAAATAAAAAAAAGGTGATGCCCATGCAGTTTACATTAACAAAAAAACCAAAGAACGTTACTATCATTGAAGGCTTTCCCGGCTTTGGGTTAATAGGCACTATTGCCATAGAATTTCTCATGGATCATTTAAAGACGGAAAAGATCGGCATTATCGAGATGGAAGAGATTCCGGCGATGATCGCCATCCATCAGAATAAAGTGATTGAGCCTATTTCCATCCACTATAATAAAGATTATAACATGGTACTTATCCATGCCATCAACGTCAGCAAAGACGCGAGCTGGAAGCTTGCAACAGCCATATCCGAACTTGCGGAAATGCTGCAAGCACGAGAAATAATATCGCTGGAGGGTGTTGGCTCTCCCAATCCTAGTGAAAGCCGGGTGTTCTATTATGCAACGCAGGATGGCGACATCAAGAAAAAGATAGGGAAGGGCGTCCAGCCGTTGATGGAAGGCATTGTCGTCGGTGTTACTGGCGCACTACTCGCCAAGCATCTGAAAACCCCGGTCGTAGCGCTCTTTGCAGAAGCCAAGAGCAATCTTCCGGACAGCAAAGCTGCGGCTGAGATCATCAAAGCGCTGGATCTCTATGCGGGGCTAGAGGTTGATCCCAAGCCTTTATTGAAGCAAGCAGTGCTTTTCGAGGAGAAGTTGAAAGGCATTCTCGGGAAGAAAGCTGATGCAGAAGAGATGCAGGAGCAAAAGAAGCTGAATTATCTCGGGTAGAAAGATGGTTTTAAGAGAAAAGCACCATCCAGTTCATGGAGCAGCAAAAAAGCGAAAATCCCTGGTGGTGCGCCTCTTCTTTTTGTATGGTTTGGCGATAGCAGGTATTGCAATAGTGCAATATCAAGCGATTTATTCTTTGCCGGCTGAAATGCTCACGCTGCTGCTTTTTATCTCGGCAATAATAATCGTTCTGGTCAGTGCCTATTTGTTGCTGCGGAAAAAGAGTTAAGTTCATCACAAGATAAAATGGATAATCTTGTCGTTGATTATAAATTTTAATTACAAACATATAAAACTAAAATTGATATATTTACTAGTCGTGTATCAGATATTTAGTAACTGATATAATTGATTATTTTAAAATATTTTAATCTTTGCTTGTATTATTTATCACAAAACTATTCTGCACTTGTTTGAATAATTCAGAGTCTACCACTGCTTTGTGCGTTCCCGGATACAGCTGCCCCCGGAAGAGAACTTTTCCAAGGTAAGTGGGGTTCTTCACCAATTCATAGAGCGTTGAAACCGGAAGCCCGCTCTTTTCAGCAATGGCTTTGTAATGCACGCCAGCAGCCCAAAGAGAGAAAATTTCCCTAACTTTTTCCGCTTCTTCCGGGTGGGGAACAAGCTTTCTGTTCTTGTAAGTATACCCAAAAGGGGGCCGATTTAATGATTCTCCAGATTTTATTTTCTTCTCAAAAGCCATCTCCACCCGCTCTTTGACCATCCCCCGCTCCAGCTGCGCAAAAACACCGATGATCTGGAAAAAAGCTTCACCCATCGCCGTCGTCGTGTCAATCTGCTCTGTTACTGACGTAAAATTGACCTGCATCTTTTTCAGCTCTTCAAGGATGGAAATAAGGTCTTTTAGATGGCGGGAAAAGCGGTCAATCTTATAGACAAGAAGGATCTGTATCCTTTGGTTGCGGGCATCGTCCAGAAGCCGCTGCAACGCCGGCCTATTAGTGCTTCCGGCGGAATAGCCGGCATCTGTGTATATCTGGAACACCTCCCAGCCCCGGGCTTTGCAGAAAGCAGTGCAGCGGTCTATTTGCGCGTCGATAGAAATGCCTTCTTTAGCCTGCTCTTCCGTCGAAACACGGACATAAACACCCGCTTTTTTGTTTATTTCGCTCATAATGCTCCTCTTTTCACGTTTAAAGCTTTCCAGCAAGGGTTCCCTTCGCGGAATGTGAACGCTGCCTTCTTGGAATATAGAAGATTTCTTGGTGATATAAATAGGTTTCGGGGGGAGGTTGGTAAGAAATGTGTAATACTCTTTTCACAACTGTTATCAGCACCACCCTTAACCTGCTGAGCAAAACAGCTGTTTTGTTATGACAACAATAAAACATTTAAGTGATACTTATAATTTTTATCTCGCCAAAATGAATAATCTGAGTTTTATGCCGATTATTTATAGCTAGAACATTTAAGTGTGGATTGTAACTTCTATTGCTCAAAAAAAGCCTGCAAAGACACATTGACCACATTCTCTTTGGCCTGCAGTTCTTTGAATTCCGGATCAAGTTTCACAAACATCTGGGTATTGACAAAAGAACGGACGAAAGGGATGCCTTTGTTGCTCAAAGCAGAAATGCATTCGGGCAGCAATGCCAAAGGAACGCCAGAACGCTCCGCCAGTTCGACAAAAGAAAGCGGTGTATCATCCGTATAGAGTGCGGTGAATATCTTCTTTTCTGTCTGATTGAGAGGCAGGAGCGCTTGTTTTCTGAGCACTTTGGTATGGCTGAGCTGCAAACGGTCCAACCGCTGGGCCAGCTTTTCGTGTTTTATCTCCAGCTCATGCAGATAATCGAAGAGCGCCTGGATTTCTGTCGTATTTTCATTGATGGCTGTTAAGTGTTCTTCCAGTGCTTGCTGCAGATTACTTAAGCCAGCATTGAGTGCTTCGACTACGTCGTGTTTCATAGCTCTCGCTTCCTCAAGTTTTTTATTACGTACGGCAACGGTAGAGCCCAGAATGAAAACTCTACCTCTTTTTCTACCACACCCCTATGCATTTCTAGAACATCTTCTGGTTTAAATACCTTTCTTTTTTCGATGGTGCAGTTACTTGACGATGGTCAGAAAAGGTTTAAAATAGATAGTTGTTTTCAAAAAGGTCACTTATGGCTTCCCGCATCATTAATCTATTTTCTCGGAAAAAAAGTGTAAATAATCCGGGAAAGAACATGGTCTCTCGTCCATTGTTACGGCTGCGGTCTGCACTTATGGCTGCGGGGCGTGATCTTGATGGGCTGGAACGAGAAGTAAAGGTGATTACCAAGCTAAACTTTGGCTCAAAGAAAGAAAAAGCTAATGCTTTGGCGGATCTGTTTGTAAAAAATCTCACTCAAGCTCAGCAAGGGCTGCCGCCAGAATTAATAAAAGGCTGCGAACGTCTTTCTGCCAAAATAGGAGAAATAAAATATCTTCTTAACAAGCTGAGCAGAGACAATTTTGCGTTTATACGAAACAGTGTGCAGGAAAAGATTGCCGATGTTAGAAGAGAGATCCAGAGCGTAACTCGAGTTCTGGGCGAAGAACTGGCGCGGGAAGCGGCGTAAATATTTTGGCCTATTTGAAGATTATCTCTTTCGTATTATCAATCAGTTCTTTGCATTTTTGTTTCAATTCTTTCAGCTTTTCTTCGTCTTTAATGGAGACCTGTACCCCATAGGTGTAATTTTCTCTCAGGCCAATAACACTATTTTCCCCAATATTTTCACGGCTTTCATATTCCAATAGCTCGATAAATTTTTTATCAAGCTCGATTTTGTTGTTCTCTTTGAGAAATCTCATTAAAGCTATGGTGCAGGTCTGATTTGAGGATTCATAGCCAAATGCAGCAGCAATGGCCAGAAAACAATGATAAATGCAGTAGAACCCAGCAGACATCGACCAGTCAGAAAAGCCGATTTCTTTGAATTTCGTTATCCCCTCAAAATTGTGTTCTGCTTTTGTAAGGTGTTTCTTTGCTTCCTCAATGTTGGGGTTGCTTTTCAATAAGCCCCTATGTTTTTCCCTCTTGCCCAGTTTTTTACATTCTTCCATCTCCTTCTTTGCTTTATTCAAGCACCATTCAACATGCTTAGAAGCTTGCGACATGCTTTAAAATCTCCACATAGGTATCCTGGCCATACAAAATAATCGCATTTTTAACCATATCGACCATGGCTTTATCTTCAGTTTTAAGGCTTTCGAGCAAATCCTGGCGAGTTAACTTGATCGCATGGAGTTTTTTAGGAAGTATTTCTTCTTTTTTCTTCAGGATAGCATCTATTTCTTTGGCTTCATTATTTTCTATAACTATCATGAGATCAATATCGTGGGCATGGGCATAATCTTTAATCACGGAGCCAAAAAGCAGGACTATTCTTTCTTTCTTAAACAGTTCTTTAAATTCTTCTTTCCATCGCTTGAAAGTATTTGCTTCATCTGCAAGCAGAAAAGCCACCAATTGGCTTACATAAGTATCATTAAGATTGAGCTTATAGCTTATGGACTTGCCGATGGTTTTACTGATGACTATATTCTCCTGGAGAAGCCTCTTCAAAATCTTCTGAGCTCCAGCATGGCTGATGGCAAGAACTTTGCTGATAGAATTCGCATTGTAAAAAGTAGTATACTCTTTGAACAGCCGGAGTACAGTTTCCCGTTCTTTCGATGTTAAGATTACCATAGTAACTATAAGTTACTATGTAGAAACTGCTGGTTACTATATAAATGTTCTGGTGAAAGTAAAAGAATTGACTCCGGAAGCTGTCATGTCGTGGTTACTAGTTAGTGAGAATTTTAGCAAAATGTTTATAAATATAGCTTATTTTGAAAGAAGAATAACTAGAGGAGTAAGCAAACACCATGCCCACCGAAACCATCTACGGCATCATCTCGGACGTGCATCACGATCCGCGAATCGTAGCTCCTGCTATCGAGGTCTTGAAAGGGCTGGGCGCCCAGAAGATTATTGCCAATGGCGATATCGGCGAGCGCCAGAGAACTCTGGAAGCAAGCCAAGCGTATGTGGCATCTGTCCTCAAAGCACTTGGCGAAAGTGGCTTGGAAAGCCGTATTTCGACGGGAAGCCATGAAACGGTTGCTGCTTTTGAACCCGTCTTTCAGCATTTTTCTGAAAAGTATCCGAACCTCGTCAGTGTTTTCAAAGAGCCAAAAATAGAGGAAAAAGACCATCATGTTGCATTCCTGCCCGGCTCCGATTTTGTCTGCGGTGGCGAATACCTCATTGGAAATAATGAGGCCATTCCGACGGGGTTGTACCTTCAGTTGGAAGACCGCCTGCATCCTTACAGCCCGGAAGCACTGCAGCTGCTGCAGCCAACGGGGCAACTGCGGGGAATTTTGCGCTATATCAACCCCAAGGATTTGAAAAAACTGGTTACCGAGCCAGAAAAAACCATCGTCGTTTGCCATGTCCCTCGCAGATTCGAAGGAAAAGAAGCAGTCGATGTTGCATACTTTAGTGAGCGGCCGGATAAGAAAGTTATTCCCGGCGCCGTTGTAGAAGCAATGCTACGGCAGAAATATGGAGCTGGAGTTCGTACTGAAGAGATTCCCCTGTTAGCAATCAAAGAGGGCCTAGAGCTTCGGCGGGAAAACAGAGGCAATGAACGATTACGAGAACTCTACGAAGAGCTCGGCATCACCAAAGCCGTCAGCGGCCATTTCCACGAAAGCACGCATAAAGCACATGATGCTACGGCGCAGCCGGTCAAAGAAGGCGATTTCGTCGATGAGCTCTATTGGAACTCAGGCCATCTCGACGTCGGCCATTGCGGCCTGCTCCACGTCAAAGACGGAAAAGTGGCGTACCAGAATGTGGATTTGCGGCAGTATGTCAGACAGGGATAGACTTTGACAAATTGTCCCATAAATCTTAAATAATCCCCTATTATCATTAAAAGAACCTATGAAAACGTTTACAGCCATCTTGGAAAAAGAGGAAGATATGTATATTGCCACGTGCCCGGAAGTAGGAACGGTTAGCCAAGGGAGTACCATCGAAGAAGCTCTTGCCAATCTCAAAGAAGCAACAGAACTATATTTGGAGGAATTCCCTCTTAAAGAAGTAAGACGTCCCCTTCTTACCACGTTTGAGGTGGGCGAAGTTGCATACGCTTAAGAAAATTTCTGGAAAAGAGTGTATTAAAATTCTGTGTAATACGTTTGGGTTCAAAACGGTTCGCCAAAAAGGGAGCCATGTCATTCTAAAAAAAGAAACCACCAACGGCACTATTGGCACCCCCGTCCCCATGCACAAAGAATTGAAGATTGGTACATTAAACGGAATTCTCAAGCTTGCTAAAATAGAAGAAGAGGACTTTGTCAAGCAACAATAGTCTGAAAACCTCTTTAAGCCCCCATGACTATCCGCTCCAAACGCGACCTGGAAATTGTCCTCAGCAAGCTGCACAGCTATGAGCAGCCTTCATTCAAGCTGGAGCAATATCCGACACCTTCATCCATCGCTGCAGACTGGATCTGGACCATGGCGATGCGCGGGGAGGTCGCCGGAAAAGTTATTCTGGATGCCGCCTGCGGCCCGGGAATTCTGGGCATCGGCCTGCTGCTTCTGGGGGCGAAGCACGTGTTCTTCGTCGACAAAGATGAGAAGATAATGACAATCTGCCAGAGAAATTATGAGAAGATCAAAGATGAATATGACCTTGGCGAAGCCTCTTTTATCGTGCACGATATTTCGCTTTTTGCTGAAGACGTTGATATTGCCGTCCAAAATCCGCCTTTTGGAACGAAAGAAGCGCATGCAGATAAGAAATTTCTGGAGAAAGCATTTTCTCTCGCTCCCGTCGTCTATAGCATGCACAAATATGCGACGAAAAAGTTTGTCGAAGCGTTCAGCAAAGATCACAGCTTCCGCATCACGGACGTCTGGCGCTATGAATTTCCCATCAAAGCGGCTTTTGCGTTCCATGAAAAGCCGGTGAAGAAGATTGACGTGGGCTTGTGGCGGATGGAGAGAGAAAGCCGTTAAGAGAACCGTTATTCTTCCGTCTCTTCCCTCTCAATAATCACCGCATAAAAAGAGCATTGCTCTTCTGGCAAAGTATTATCGCGGCAGTCCAATTCTAAAGAGAAAGAAGTCGTTTCGGGCAGCTGCAGCCGCGTGGGATTGGCCGACTCATTATTATACGTAAACTGCACAGAGGGCTGCCCTTCGTCAGTAAAAAAGTGAAACTGCGTATACTGAAAGCTGTCCCGCAGGGCATTTCCCAGGAGAAAAGTGCTGCTGCGGCATACATCCATATCCAGAGCAACACCGGACCAGCATTCGGCAGGATTTTCTTCGAGCAGCGTATCACTGACACTGATCACGGGCCCATGCGGCGGAAGGGAATCCCAGGCATACACCTGCTGCCAGAAAGCAATCTCGGGGCTGAGCAAGCGAATCGCCAGCTCGGTCGTCCTCGGTATTGTCGTATCCCAGAAAACCACCACGTCCAGTGTCTCGCCCCGATGATACTCGATGGGCTGCCGGGTACGAAGCTGCATATCAGAAACCTGGATGCCGAAGGGACGGTAATAAGACAAGCTGGCCTGCCCCGAGCCTTCTGCAATCTCCCATTCAGCATCAAAGCACTTCTCAGACAGGCTGGCTTGATAGCACTCGGAAATCGGAACAGAATGATGTATGGGATAATCATCCCCAAAACAGGCGGGAAAGAGTGCTGCAGGTATGGCGAATGGAAGGAGCTTTTTTGGCAAGGCCATAAAAATAGACGCTAAGCTGTTTTATTTAATGGTTGTGGAAGAGGAAAGAATTCATTTTAAAATAGGTGGGGAATGTTTAAAAACAACAGTTTTTTCTAAAGATTATGGCCCAACAATTAGAACAGCATCTGTACACGGAACTGGAAGAAAAACTGATGGCGGAAACGCTCCGCGAATACTACACAGAAGGGCTTTCTCCGTATGATGGAGAACAAGTAAGAGCGATCCTGAAAGAGCAGTTTAAAGAGGGTAATACTCCTGAGGTTGGTGGGGGTATTTTTAGAATAGAGAAGGGTCTTGAATTTTGTATCAAAAAATCAAAATGGTCATTATTCCTTGAAAAAACCTTGAAGCGCTTTGCAGAAGGAGAAGAGGATAATCGAGGATTTCTTCTTACGATTGCTGTGAAGAATGCAAAAGAGATTCAAGTTTTAGCTGGCGAGGCCCATCATCATTATCGAGTTTTGGATATGCTCTGTACTATTCTCCAAAAGCCCATGGCATTTGAAGATGAACAGACAAGAAAAGATGTTGCAATTCTCTATAGAGATTATGTCCTTTCTCCAAAATATTATTTTAATCCCCTCGAATTAGGCGCTGGACAGATGGGATTTAATGGGAGCTTCCATGTTCACTACCTGGGAACTCCACCGACTAACGCTGATATTCAAGTTTCCAAAAGAGTACATTTTCCTGGTTTACTTATCTCAGCCACCAAAGACTTCCAGCAATCCGGCCTTACCCTCTACCTCGTCCATTCCCAAGGGTACGAAAAACTGTATCAAGGCCCATTTCCCAGCGAAGAGCATATAAATCCGTAGTACTTTCTCCAGTACCAAAAGCTTCGAGGAGAAGACGAGAAAAAAGAGGGAACAGCGTGAAAGTCACTATCGATACCAAAGAAGACACGCATGAGGACATCCGCAAAGTGCTGCATCTTCTCGCTGGAATCCTCGAGAAGAGAGAGGAGAAAAGCTCTTCTTCGCCCGTTGATACGGCCAATTTGATGGGCATGTTCGGAGACGATTCTTCCCTCCCTGCGCAGAAAGATGATAAAGCGCCGGATTTTGGCAGCTTTCTCAGCTTAACGAAAGAGAAAGAAGAGAAGAAAGACCAGCCGCTGAAGATTGAGTTTTTTTGAAGCAAAGAAATGCAGTGCGAGGAAATTCCGGTAGTTCAATGTACCGTCTTCCCTTCCCGCTGTACCAGAATGCAGCCCTTCGCCACCAATAACGACGCATACCGCTCATCCAGCGTTTGCCGCCAGCGCTGATACACGTCCAGCAGTTTTTTCTCATCATCTAACGCCGGCAGATGCATATCGCCGATGACCATGCAGAAGTCCTTAAAGCGCTCGGCCAATTCGCCAAAAAGTTCGCTTATTGCGGGCTCCCGCTGCAGCCGGCTCCCCAGAGAAGCGTAAGCCGTTGAACCGAGTGTATAATGGTATTCGACGTATGCGAGACCTTGCTGCCGGACATAATCATAAAAATAGCCCGTCAGGAACAGGCATTGGTCGCCCAAGTCTTTCAGCTGGTGGGTTTGCACGCGTGGGGAAGATTCCTGCAGCGCCGTAAGATATTTCAGCCCCAAAGGCTCCAGGCCTTCACCTTCGACAAACCCGTAGCGGAATTTTCTGAAGAGCTGCTCCGGGCGGGCAAAAGATGCCAGCAGATCGACGAGATATGCTCGGCTATGAACGGAGGCATCTAATTTTCGCCGGGCAAGAGCTTCTTCTACGACGCCGAGGAAATGTTCTTTTAATGATGCTGTTTCCATGGCTCCATCAACCCTACGTAAATGGTATCATAGTTTTTTTGACGTGCTTTAGAGGATTATGATGAAGAGGACGCCCAGAGCAACCATCAGCGCAAAACTGCTGACGACCAGCTTCCGAAAGGCTTTCCCGCCCAGCCAGTACGCCAGGCTGCCTTTCACCAGCAGCTGGCCGACGACTGCTAAGAGTACCCCTTTCTGCGCCGTTTCCTGCAGGATGCCGTTTTTTGCCAGCTGGGAGAGGGAAAGAACAATCGCATCCAATTCGACCGAGCCGGCAAGGAAGCTGAGCACATAGATCCCTTTCGCCGCAAAGAACACGCTTGTTATTTTTATCAAGGCAAGTATCACGGCAAAGAGAAGAGCAAACTGAACTGCCGGCTTTAGCGTCAGGGGGGAGCTGAGCTGCATCTTCCCGTTGTTTTTTTTCATTTTCTGTAGCAAGACATAGCCAAATATTGCCGTCAGCAGGATAAGGCCAGCGACGGGCAGGAACAAAGACCAGAACAAAGCGAGATTTACAACAGCAGTTACCAGAAGCACGCGCAGGAACATCACGCCATTGGCAAGAATGACACCCGTCGCCAAAGCCCGTGATAATGCCGCTTCTTTTTTGCTCCGCCGGGCAAACTGCATCGTGACAGCAGTGCTGCTCACTAAGCCGCCCAGCAAGCCCGTTATGCTTAATGCTTTTTCTCCAAACCATTTTAAGGCAATATATCCCGCAAAGCCGATGCCGGAGATGAGCACCACCATCAGCCAGATCAGGTAGGGATTGATACTATCGTACGGCCCATACCATCTATTCGGCAGCAAAGGCAGGATGATGAAAGTGATGACTAAAAATTTGATGACGCCAGCCATCTCTTTGGGCTGGATGCGCTCGGCCAACTCGTGCAGCACGCTCCGCGCATAGAGGATAATGGTGATCGCTATGGTCAAGATGATGGCCAGCAGGATTTCCCCATAATAGCTTAAGGCACCGATAAAAAAAGCTAAAAAGCCGGCAACTTCGGACGTGGCGCCGATGCGAGGCAGTTTTCCTTGGTTGGAAAAGACATATGCGAGCAGAATGAGGATGCCCAGCAGCAGGATGCTGATAAAAAAGATCCAGGGAGACAGCAGATCGCTGAAATAGGCTGCTAAGGCACCGAAAAGGGTAATTAACGGAAAAGTCCGGATGCCGGCATAATCATGGCCCCGTTTCTTATATCGCGCATATTCCCGCTCCAGGCCGATAAATGCTCCTAAAGCTAGGGCAATCAGCAGGTTCCGTAAGAGAAAAAGGTTTTCCATCTCACCCCTCGGATTGAGGAAAAGGCGTTTATTTATTTATAGGTTATGCTGGGTTTTAGATGGTTAACAACAGAAGGGGAGGGTGAGCTTTAGGCCATTTTTCTTATGGCTTCATTTACAGCTTTTGTAACCTCCATTTTTCAAAGGATGAGGTAAAATGAGTTTAACGGGTGTTAAACTCCTCTTTGAAAAAAAGCACCCGAGAACTTTTTTGCTATCGCTAAACAGGCCTTACCACCTTCTCTCCCGCCCCCGCTGAAACCTTCCCCGCTGCGGCGGTTCCCGCCTCTGCGGCTCGGATCTCTGCAGGATAACCCGCTCAAAAGCCGGCAGCGGCACAGCACGGATGTCTAAAGAGCGGTCTTCCAGAACCCGCCGGAAATTTTCATGGTCCATCGGAGAAAGCAGCGAGATGACTTTCCCGGAACTTCCCGCCCGGGCCGTCCGGCCGATGCGGTGCACGTAATCTCTAGAGTTTTTGGGGATGTCATAATTGACGATGAGATTGACGTCTTTGATATCCAAGCCGCGGGCAGCGACATCGCTGGCGATCAGCACATCCAGCTTGTGCGCATGGAAATCTTCAATGACCCGCTGCCGGCGGTTCTGCGACAAGCCGCCATGGAGCGCCTGCGCTTTCAGCCGCTGCTTTCCCAGATTGCGGCCCAGGACATCGACCATTCTCCGGGTTGCACAGAAAATGATGCACAAGCCCGCCGTCTCCTGCTTTAAGAGATGCACCAACAGCGAAAACTTATCACGGCCATCTACCTCATAATACTGCTGCAGCAGCTGGCTCTTATCGACGTAGAGCTGCAGCTTTATTTTTGCTGGATTGCGCATATAGCGATGCGCCAGGGTGAGCACATCCTGCGAAATCGTTGCGGAAAATAATAAGGTCTGCCGTTCGCGGGGAAGCCGGGAGATGATCTCTTTCACATCATCGATAAAGCCCATCTCAAACATCTTGTCGGCTTCATCTAAGACCAGCATTTTAATCTTTGAGGGGTCAAGCGTCCCCCTATGCAGGTGATCCAGCAATCGCCCTGGCGTGCTGACGACGACATCGGCACGCCGTAGCCGGTCAATCTGGGGATTGATGGAAACCCCCCCATACACGTCAACAATATTTACGGGCTTGTACTTGGAGAATTTGTACATCTCATTCAGCACTTGCAGGCACAGCTCTCGGGTCGGAACAATGATCAGCAGCTGCAAGCCGTTTCCGCGCTTTACTTTTTCGAGCGTCGGGAAGCCAAAAGCGATCGTTTTTCCCGAACCGGTATAGGACTGGCCGATGACGTCCTGGCCTTGCTGGATTAAAGGGATGGCTTTCTCCTGGATTTCTGTGAAAGCGGAAAAGCCGAGGTCTTTGAACGCTTTTTCGAGTTCTGGTATGAGGGTGATTGGTGCCATTGTTAACTGTTTTATAAGAACAACGAGGGGGGCTTTTTAAAGGTTCGCTTCTTTTTTAAAGAAAGCTTCATCTCAGAAAAACTTCTTTTCTTCTTGAATCGGAGACGTTTTTCTTGACCGATAATCGGGCGCTCCTCCCTCCAAACGTTTATTAACCTTCCTTCCCTCCTCTATCCCATGCCTCTCCTCATCCAAGACCACGGGCTGGGAACTGCTGATCGCGTGCAGCTGCTAATCTCCTATTTCTTGCAGCTGGTTCTCGCCACCATAGGCATCCTCTTTCTGCTCCGCCAGGAATGGCTCTCGGCTTTCCTCTCGATAGGCATCCTGCTGTTGACGCTCCTGCCGGCGCTTTTGCGGAGAAGCTACAATGTTTTCCTGCCGGTGGAGTTTGAAGTGCTGACGGTCGTCCTGCTGTTCGCCTCCCTTTTTCTCGGCGAAATCCATGCGTACTACACGAAGTTCTGGTGGTGGGACATTGTGCTGCATACCACGTCTGCAGCCTTGCTGGGGATGCTCGGCTTTATTCTGGTGTATGTGCTGAATAAAGAACGGCGGATCAATCTCTTCATGACACCTGGGTTCATTGCGCTTTTCTCTTTCGCTTTTTCGCTGGCGCTCGGCGTGGCGTGGGAAATCTTTGAGTTTGCCATGGACGGCTTTTTGGGGCTGAACATGCAGAAATCCGGGTTGGTGGACACCATGTGGGACCTTATCGTCGATGTGCTTGGTGCAGCCGTCATTGCTCTGGTCGGCTATTTTTCCCTTAAGCACGAGCCGCGCTCTTTCCTTTTCCGGCACCTCCTGCGGAGATTTGTGCAGAAGAATCCCCAGCTGTTCCGGAAAAGAAGGAAATGGATACGGCTGTAAGAAAACTATTTTTTCTGAATGATAAAAATGACGATCAATAACTACAAAAAAAAGCTGCACAAGGTTTTTATAAAGGAGACTTTCCAAAGCCTATCATGAGTGCAACAACTCCCACAATTGTTGTCGGCATTGGTGACCTTCATGGCTATCTTCCAGCACTTGATGGTATTCTTGAGAAACTTAACGACCAGTATGCTCTTTTTCCAACTGAAGGGAAGCTTCGGGAAGATGCCCAACTAGTGTTTTGCGGGGATTACATTGACCGAGGCTCGGAAAGCCGGCAGCTTATTGAGAGAATTATTGCCCTTGAGAGAAATAACGAGAATATACGCGCGTTATGCGGCAATCATGAACTGTTGGCGTTAGCAGCGTTGGATACCGCCCGTTCCCTGGCTGAGAATGGCCCGGAAGGCCTGCGGCGGCAATACTACCAGAGAACGGTGCATGGCTATAATGGCGGGCTGGCGTTGGTAAACAACTACCTGAAAGATTCCACAAGCTCACAAGAAGCGTTCCGTGAGCTGGCCCAGGAATTCAGCCGCGATGGCCCTATAGGGCGCTGGCTGCGAGAACGGCCTGCGGGAATCGTGCATCCCCTGGAAGGCAAAGAACTGCTGTTTGTTCACGGAGGCATTCCACTCCATCTCGGAAGCCGTGAAGAACTGGAAGAACTCTTGGAGCGCTATCGCCAACATATGTTCACGCAGACGGAAAAGCTGGGAGGAACTCAGCGAAAGTTCCTTGAGCATCCTTTAGTGGGAGAACAGAGTTTATTCTGGGTTCGGGACACTCCCCGCCAGAGCCGAGAACGAGTTGCTGCACAGCTTGCTGCGCTCCACGTTGATTATGTTATTTTTGGGCATACGCCCAAGAAACGGATTACGATGTTTCATGACCGGTTATTTGACATTGATGTAGGCATGTCTTCAGCCTATGGGGCAGGCGATCCGGCAGCGCTGGCGTTCACCAAAGAAGGCATTTTTGCCGTGTATAAATCACAAAAGCAGCCGGAAAAACTGAAAGAGCTGTAAATAAAGTGGTTATCTTTCCAAGACTAATGTTCTTTTCTTCCCACAAGAATATATCGGAAACGGAAAAGGCTCTAAGTCTATGGCAAAAACCTTGACATTATCTTCTTGAGGGGCGATAAGCGTTTGACAGGGGAGTGCAGTAAAAATTGATGTAGCAAGATTCTTGACACTCTTGCCGCCTTCTCCTACTAAACAGGAAAACAGCAGAACCGTCCCCGTCACAAAAGGGGCAACACTACGGAAACGATGTTCGTCCAAAAGACTCAGATAGCGGCTCTGTAATGCATAAGGAAAATTCTCTTTTGTTGCACTCAACCGGTCTTCATCACCTAAATTGAGGGCGAAAGCGCTGCCATGCCCTGCGAGGATAAGCAGTTCCAAAGGCTTTTGAGGAGCTCTTTCTGGAGTTATCCCTTGGTATGAGCCAAACGTGCGGATACTCCTGAAGACTTCGCTCCGAACTCGTGCTTCATACACAAATAACTTATACTTTTTGCTTATTGCTTGATAAATGTCTACATCTTCCAAAAAAGTGCCATTCCAATCGCTTTTGGGGAGAACAACTAAAGCAGCAGGACTTTCTTCGTTGTGGGCAGGATCACGATTTAATAAGAGTTCCTCTAAGAGTGGGATTGAATAGCGTTCTAGGCAAGAAAGGTTGTATGTTTTTTGGAGATGGCTTTTTTGCGCTTTTGTAAAATGGCTACCAATAGCTTTTCTCATAAGGCGGGCATGCTGTTCCGGCGATCGTGGAGAACCGCCCGCCGAACGAACTAAGGACTTATAGCGACTACTAGAAATCCCTTTCAACAAGTAAAGAGTGATAAAATATTCATCGAGGGATGACTCCACTAAAAAGCGGTTTGCTTCTCGAGAGGAGATCCCGCTTCGATAGAGGGCTATGATATTAGAAGGGGAAAAAGTATTTTCATACTTACCGAGAACAGCCGCGGGAACCCGTGCTTCAGATAAACTGATGATGTCTTGTTGGGTCAAATCAGTTCTATATCGTTGATAGCAAAGTGCTTCTTCTCCAGTAATTCCATTTGCTACTAGAAAAGCTTCAGATCCTTCTTTTTTTGCTCTTATTTCAGGTTGTTTTCTTTGCTTATCTGTATCCATACGTCTTCCACTCCCCTAAAATATCGCTTGATGACCACTCCCTTTCACCACTTCCCCATGCCAAACCTTTTTAAATATTCTGCCAGATTCGGTATAAAATGCCTGAATTGATCATTACGGAGAAGCCCAGCTCAGCCCAAAAGGTAGCAGAAGCCTTGGCGGAAAGCAAGCTGGAAAAGAAGAAAAGCAAGAAGAGCTTCTATTACGAGTTCACTCGCGGAAAGAAGAAGATTTACGTCACTCCAGCTGTCGGCCATCTTTTTGGGCTGGTGGAAAAGAAGAAACACGGCTGGACCTACCCCGTTTTTGAGATCGAATGGCATCCCTCCTATGAAAGCGGAGAAGCAGCCACGTATACGAAAGATTATGTTGACACCATCGCTGCCGTCGCCAAAAAAGCGGACGAGTTTACCGTCGCCTGCGACTATGATGTTGAAGGAGAGGTCATCGGCTGGAATATCATCCGCTTCATCTGCCGGCAGAAAGATGCCAATCGCATGAAATTTTCGACACTCACCAAGCCCGACCTTATTGAAGCATATGAACAGAAGCTGCACCATCTGGACTGGGGGCAGGCGCATGCCGGCGAGACCAGGCATGAATTGGACTGGTTCTACGGCATCAATCTCTCGCGGGCTTTGACGACGGCGGTAAAGGCGGCCGGCTCGTTTAAAGTCATGTCCTCCGGCCGGGTGCAAGGCCCCGCGTTAAAGCTTCTCGCCGATCGGGAAGCGGAGATCCGCGCTTTTGTGCCCACCCCTTACTGGGAGCTGTGGCTGCATGCGCAGCACGAGAAACAGCCCATCGAAGCGCAGCATCGCGAAGGCAAATTCCTGAAAGAAGATGTCGTCAAAAAAATTCTCACCAAGATTAAAGATGAGAAAAAATGCAGCGTCAAGCAGGTAGAGCGGGCCAAACGATTGCAGGCGCCGCCGTATCCCTTTGATCTTACGACGCTGCAGTCAGAATCCTACAATCTCTTCCACATCACGCCTAAGCAGACGCTGGCCATTGCGCAAAGCTTGTATCTGGCCGGCTGCACGTCGTACCCGAGAACTTCTTCCCAGCAGCTCGATCCAAAATTAGGGTTCAAGAAAATTCTGACGGACTTGAGCCGGCAGCCGGAGTACGAAAAGCTCTGCAAGGAATTGCTCCAGTTAAAACAGCTCCAGCCCAATAACGGGAAGAAAACCGATCCTGCCCATCCAGCCATTTTTCCGACGGGAGTTGTTCCCAAGACGCTCAAGCCGCAGGAGAAGAAGATCTATGACCTCATCGTCAAGCGCTTCATGGCGACGTTTGCCCAGCCGGCGGTCCGGGAAACGATGACGGTTACGTTTGACGTCAAGCAGGAAGAATTTATTGCTAAAGGCAGCCGCACGCTCGAAGAGCAGTGGCATGCGTTCTACAAGCCCTATGTGAAAGTGGAAGAAATAACGTTTCCGGATCTCAAAGAGAAACAGGAAGTGGCCATCAAAAAGATCGAGAAGCTTGATAAAGAGACCACGCCGCCGAACCGCTATAACCAGTCATCCATCATCAGAGAGCTGGAAAAGCGCAATCTCGGAACGAAAGCGACGCGCGCAGATATCCTCGACCGGCTGTTTGAGCGCGGCTATATCGAAGGCGTGCAGATTACGGTATCCAAGCTCGGCATGGAAACGGTGAAAGTCCTGCACAAATATGCACCGGAAATCCTGGATGAAAAGCTCACTGCCGATTTCGAACAATCCATGGAGCATATCCGCGAAGGCAAAGAAAAGCCTGCTGCCGTTCTCGAGAAAGCCAAGAAAGTGTTGACAGAACTCTTGGCAGCCTTCAAGAAAAAAGAAACACTTGTCGGCAAAGAGCTGTTGGAATCCATCCGCTCTACACAGGAAGAACAGAATTACATTGGTTCCTGCCCAAGCTGCAAAGAAGGGCGCCTCTTTGTCAAGTTCGGAAAATTCGGCAAGTTCATCGCCTGCGAGCGGTATCCGGACTGCAAAACGACATTCAAAGTGCCGCAGCTGGGCATGATCAGGCGTGCTGAAGAGCTTTGTGACAAATGCGGCTATCCGCAGCTCAAGCTCATCAAGCGAGGCACCAGAACCTTCTGCATCAATCCGCAATGCATAAGCAAAGTAAGCCCGGAAGAGAATAAGGAGATAAAGCTCATTGAGCAGCAGAAAATTGAGAAGAACTGTCCGGACTGCGGCAAGCTGTTAGTGGTGAGACGCTCTTTCTATGGCAGCTTCCTGGGCTGCTCGGGCTATCCGCAGTGCAAGCACACCGAGAAGCTGGAAGGGGAGAAGAAGAAAGACGGGAAAGAGAAGAAGGAAGCAAAAACTCCTGCGCCGAAAAAATAGTGCAGAAAGTTTAAAAATAGACGATGATTCCAGTTTGTTATGCCCGAAGAACTCACCATGCGCATCGTTCTCGATCAAGGGAAAGTGCCTTCTCCGCGAGAAGGACAAGATGTGGCACAGCGTGTTGCCGACGCTTTAAGCGAATTAGGGATAACAGTCCTGAAAACATCCCACCGGGGAATTTCCATAAAAGTGCCTGCTGCAGTGTACGAAGCTTTAGAGATGTATGATGCAGAGTCCGGTGCAGCCAGCTTGCCTAACGATTTCTCGGAGGAACTTGCGGCGTATGTCCGGACGGTTTATATTCCGACAAAGCCGGAATTCTTTTGAGGCGATGTTTCTTCCATTTGGAAATTTCTGTATCTGAAAAACGAGAAAAAATAGCCCCGCGCGGACTTTCGTGCCTTTCCGCTAGTTTACGTTGTCGTGGGACTTCCGAGCTCTGCGAGGAACGTCCCACTTGATCCACGTTCGCCCAGCGCAACAAAGTGAAGCAACGACTTCACTTGTGCGCAAAAGCGCCATGGTCGCTTTTTGCGTACTTGGGCTGTTCGAACCGCGGTCTACAGGTCCAGAGCCTGTCATCCTGGTCCACTAGACTACGGGGCTGCAAGAGCCACAAAAGTACGGTTATTTTTTAAGGTTATTGCTTGAAGAAGGCATACTAGATCTTATCAGTTATTTTGAACCGTCTTTCCCTTTGTGCCATCCGAGATGTTCTGACAGTTGCGCATTAATATAAAATGAATATCCAAGATTGGCTATCAGGAGACCAATAACTAGTTCTTCAAAACCCAAACTGCCCCCTAACAGCTTCCTCAGAAGCTCTATAATCAGGTAAATAACAAATAAACCCAGTACCCAAAATAAGATTTTCTGCCAAGGATTCATATTATTGGAACAATTTTACAATAAACCAAATAATCAAGACCAGCAACAGCACTGCCATCAGGATGGTCAGCCAATCATACTCCTTCTTTGTTGCCATAAGTAAACTATAAAGTCAATCTTTATTAAGTTTTCTGAAGCTGTCGCTTCTTAGCCAAAAGCTATCGATAACTGCGCAGCTTAAGTGACATTCATCTTGCGCAGTTATCGGAATAGAAAACTGCGTTTGGATGTGCTATAAGTCACGCAGTTATCTATATTTACGAAGAGTACAATAATCCCAGCAGCCACTGCTTGGCACAGCTTTTTAAAGAAAAGCTGCTCCCCTATCCCATGATTATCCTCGGCATCGAAAGCACGGCACATACTTTTGGCATCGGCATTATCACTGACAAAGGCAAAGTCCTCGCTAACGAATTAGACAGCTTTCACTCTGCAGAAAAGGGCATGATCCCCCACGAAGTTGCGGAGCATCATGAGCGGGTTGCGGAAGAGGTGCTTAAGAATGCACTGCAGAAAGCGGGAATGAGCTGGAAAGATATCAGTTTCATTTCCTACTCTGCCGGCCCGGGCCTTGATCCAGCGTTATGGAAAGGCTACGAGAAAGCGAAAGAGTGGAGCAAAAAATGCAAAAAAAAGCTGGTCGGCGTGAACCATCCTGCTGCCCATCTCAGCATCGGCAAGCAGCTGCATCGGCTGCAAGACCCCTGCTATCTCTATGTTTCTGGCGTGAATACGCAAGTTATCGTGCAGGAAGCCGGCAGATATCTGGTCATGGGAGAAACGCTGGACATCGGCTTGGGCAACATGCTCGATAAGTTTGGCAGGCTCATCGGCCTGGGCTTTCCCGCCGGGCCCCAGATTGAAGAACTTGCTAAGAAAGGAAAGTATGTGGCATTGCCGTACGTCGTCAAAGGCATGGATGTTTCTTTCTCCGGCATTTTGACAAAAATCCGCCAGCTAGCTGAGAAAGGCTTCTCCCGGGAAGACCTGTGTTTCTCGGTGCAAGAGACGTGCTTTGCCATGTTGGCAGAAGTCGCGGAGCGGGCGATGGCCCAGACGAACAAGCAGGAGCTGCTCCTCGTCGGAGGCGTTGGAGCGAACAAACGCTTCGGCGAGATGTTATCAGTCATGTGCAAAGAGCGGCAAGCCACTCTTTATACCGTTCCTGCGGAGCTGGTCAAAGACAATGGGGCCATGATCGCCTGGGAAGGCTATCTGCGCAGAAAAGAAAGCGGCGATATCGGCGTGAATCCGCACTGGAGGATTGATGATGTTTAACGTTTATTCTCCACGTGATTTTCTCTGCTCTTCCTGCCGCCGTACGCAGTAATTATGCAACCGCGGGGGGGCTCTCTTTTCACCGTCGAGGTCAGTAAAGCTGCTCAGGGTCTTTCCGAGACTCTCCAGCACATTCATCCCCTGGTCATAGCAAGGAAAAGCTCCTCCCCGATGCGCACCAACCCATTTTAGAGCAGAAGCCCGATCAATAACATAAACTGGTGATCGGGAAAGGCGGGCTTTCTTC
Organism: uncultured Methanosarcinales archaeon; assembly: GCA_964582035.1. GTDB lineage: Archaea > Nanobdellota > Nanobdellia > Woesearchaeales > GW2011-AR9 > JAUYQE01. The sequence continues at coordinate 19,951 of CAZOPZ010000008.1, forward strand.
ATAATCAATTCTTCCAAGCTGCTTGGCTTCGCCTCACGGAGATAGAACTGCGCAAAGGCATCGCCTAGCGAAAATTCTTTGCTAAGGTAATCCTGCATGAGTTTTCTTTCCGTGGCATCTGAAGAACTTCGCACCATTTCATCTTTAATGGTAATTGCTGCCCGCAGGACGTCTAGGCGGGGGCGCTGCACTAAGCGGCCAATAATCTCCCCGCCATAGCGGGCTGCTAAAACTCCAAACGCGTGAAGCAAAGAAGCATCCCATGCCAGTTCTTTGCAAAAGGAAACTGCTCTTTCCGGAGGAACTCGCTGGGGAGTTAAGACATAGAAGAGCTGGACAATGCCTCGCTTCCCGATATGAAGAGAAATGGTAGAAGCAGCTTGCGTGAGCTCTTTTGTTCCCACGGTATAAATGGAGTCTGAAGGAGAAGAATAGCTCTGGCGATCCTCAATAAGCATCATCTCTAAAGTACGGGCAAAAGCTTCACTGAGCTGAGAGAGGGAAGTGCTTTTTTCAGGCGAAATATACTCTTCGAAGCCCCCATGACCTAACGCTTCGTGAACAAAGATGGCATTTTCCCGATAGGGCTCAGCTTCGCGAATAAGGATATAAGGCTTCAGAGGGTTCTCCATACTTTTGCTTTGCCGCTTTTTTTTAATCCAGAACCCGGAATAATCTCTGCGGTACGGCCAATCTTTTTTATCAATAACCCACGCAGGAGCCACCCTCCCAGCAGGGTGAATGCCAGCTTCTCTGTTCATATAGCTTTCTATCGAAAAGCGGCGTCCTTTCTCCAGCGCTTTAGCAGAAACGTAGGTTCTCTTTCTTTTAACCGAGAGTGCCAGGAGCTGTTTCATATACAGAATATGCAGTAGTCATTTATAAATATTTCTTACCAGAAAGTGATTACCACCAGAACCACAATCTTTAAATGTTTCTCCTACGAACTCATTTCATGGCTTTTGTCGTGCGCGATACTCAAAAAGTTGAAGTTCCTGATGGCAGCCCCATCCGGGAAGCCTGCGAAGAGCTGGGCATCCCCTTTGGCTGCCGTTCCGGCTTATGCCGGACGTGCGAGATTGCAGTTTTGGGAGGGATGGGCAACCTTGCAGAAAAGAATGACCTGGAGAAAGACCACGATTTGCCGCCGAATCATCGCCTTGCGTGCCAGGCACAGATACTGAAAGGCACGGTAACAGTAGAAAGTGGATGGTAAGCAGACAGGAAAAGATGAGAAAAAAAATGAAGAGGCAGTAAACAATGAACACCACCGGAAGAAAAGCGCCATCATTTGCCCTGCAAGATAAAGAGGGCATGGTGCACTCGCTGGAAAGCATCAAAAGCCCGTACATTGTGCTCTATTTCTATCCAAAAGATAATACGCCGGGCTGCACGCTGCAAGCCAAGGCTTTTACGGAACACCTGAACGATTTTATCGCTCTGGGCGCAACCGTTCTGGGCATCTCTGGCGGCGATGAAAAAAGCAAGCAGAAATTCTGCGAGCAGCATGCTTTGGAAGTGACGTTGCTGTCCGATACGGATTTTGCTGTTGCCAAGAGATACGGCGTGTATGGCAAGAAGACCATGATGGGCAAGGAATTCATGGGCATCGAGCGGGTGACGTTCATCCTCGACGAAAAACGGGACATAGTGAAAGTGCTGAAAGATGTAAAGCCGGAAAAGCATGCAGAAGAGGCATTGCGGTTTTTGGAGAAGAAGGAAAGGAAATAACGAGTTACATTCTCTAGACTTATTCTTCTGTCCGCAGCGCCTCATTCAGGTTCAGCACCCCTTTCCGGAACTGCTCCTGGTCGTCCAAGCCGATGCGGGGACAAGCAGTATTCACCCAGACGTCGACGAAAGGAAAGTTTTCCAGCTGGTCGAAGGAAATCGTGTTATCAATGAAATAATAGAATTTCTTGGCTGGATACTTTTTTTCCAAAGCTAAGCTGGGCTGCAGATGCTCCTGCCCAGGTTTCACGGTTATAAGCACACCAATATTTCTTGCGGAGAGAAATTTCAGGAGGGCGCCTTTCTGTTTTTTGAGCGCCTCTTCGATGGCTTTTTTCTTCAGGACGAATAGTGTCTTTCCCATTGGATCATTGCAGACAATCTCTTTAAAATTGGCAGCATCTTTCTGCCCGTACGCCAAAGCCAAAGGATGAAATCGCCCATCGCCGATGTAGAGGAAGGCATCAATCTGCTGCAGCTGCTCTGCAGATAAATTAAGAGAATCGTGATAATTGTCGCAGCCGAGTATTTGCTGGGGGACGTCAGTTCTCTTTGCTTGGGAAGAGATAATATTTATGTTCTGTTCCTGCAGCTGCTGCTTTACTTTTTCCAAATTGTTGCAGAACTGCACGGACGCATAGAGAGCGACGGTCTTGATGTTCTTTTCCCGGAGGTATTGGAGCGTCTCGGGGCAAAGCTCTACGGTTCCCATATAAGGTGCATCTAAAAAGAGGACTTTCATGAGCGCTGCCTCCATTTTTGAATCTCTTCACTACCATGCCCATTACCAACTTTTTTTCTTATGCGGTCTTGCGTTGCTTTTGCTTCCATTTTTTCATCCTTGGATTTTTTAGCCATGTACTCGTCCGAAACATAGTGTGGTTGATTGCCCATTTTTAACAGCTTCCTTTTGTCTTGCAAGGCTTTATCCTAACACCTCTTTTAGCTTCATTTCTAATTCTTTTTTATCCGGGAGATAGAGCTTATATTTTGAAACAAAAAGCTTGTTGGAAAGGCCTCCCAAAGCGTATTGCAAAGTAACGTGATCCCGTTCCGTCCCTAAGATAATTCCTATTGGCTCATTGTCTCCCTCGCTATTCTCTTCTTCTTTAAAATAATTGAGGTACAGGTTCATCTGTCCGACGTCCTGGTGAGTTACTTCGCCTATTTTGAGATCAATGAGCACAAAGCATTTTAAGATGCGGTGGTAAAAGACTAAGTCGACATAAAAATGCTTATTCTTAAGAGAAATTCGATATTGTCTGGCAACAAAAGTAAAGCCTTTACCCAGTTCCAGCAGAAACAGCTGAAGATTGTCAATGATTTTCTGTTCCAATGCTTTCTCAGTAAGGCGAGGTAATTCTGGTATCTTTAAAAATTCAAGAACGTAAGGGTCTTTAATGACGTCTTCCGGGGTTTTTATGAGCTGGCCCTGTTTTGATAACTCAAGAACACCTTTCTTATCTTTGCTTAAGGCTATTCTTTGAAAAAGAGCAGAATCAATTTGCCTGCGAAGCTCTCGCACTGACCATCTTTCCAACAAACATTGCTTTTCATAGAACTTTTGTTCTAACTCTTCTTCTATACTTACCAGCTCAACATAATGGCTCCATCCTAATTCGGCAGACACTGTCTGCCAATTCTTATAACCAAGATAGAAGCGTCGCATATCAAGAATATTTCGCCGGCTAAACCCTTTTCCATATTGCACTGTTAAGTCTTTTGATAAGTGGTCGAGAAGAGTACTCCCATACCCTGCCCTTTCTTTTCCCTGCTGTTCAAATTCGATCATTTGCTTGCCAATTTCCCAATAGGTTTTTAATAAAGCAGTATTAACGGCCCTATAGGCATTTTTCCTCCCTTGCTCCAGAATCGCACCAATGCTTGTGAGCAGCGTCTTGTAGCCTTTGTTCCGTTCCGGCGGGTTATATTTTACGTTAGCCATGGTACTTTTCAGCGCTTCCTACCATCCTTCTTTCAGCTTATGAAACCGATTATGCCCCCAGCTGATGAGCAGATCGACGCCTAAGCGGTCTAAGCCGAGAGGAACATCGCACGCCCCGAAATTGCTGCCCAGCCAGATCAGCACTCGTGCGCCGGTCTCTTTGGCGATAGCTTCTTCTATCTCCTTGGCCAGGGGCTTCATGCCGTCCGGCAGCTGGATGCAGACGAGCTTTGCTTTCTCGTCTTTTATGCGTCCTATGGCTTTTTCCAGTTCTGGGTTGTAGAGGGTCATCTTATCGTATCTCTTCTTCGGAAAAGCTGATCTCTGGTTCTTTTGCTTGTCTCTCTAATTCTTCAAATCCCAGAACTTCGATATCTTCCTCCGGCCAATGGGGGCTTACAGAAGGATGGTCTGGAATGGTTTCTCTATCTTTTCCCGGAGTAGCGCTTTCTCTTTTTATGGCGTTAGGAAGGGATGGGATCAGTGGTTCATTTTTCTTCAATGTGTTTAAACTTTGAGTTATTTTGTCTATCCGCCGCTCCCATTCTAAAGAATACTGTGTGGGGACCGCCCACAGGTTCTCTGGGGGATGACCATTGTATTCGTCCCCCAAATATTCCTGAAGAATCTTCGTCGTTGCTTCTGGTGAGACTTTCATCGTCTGCGCTTTCTTTCTGCCGGTGTCGGAAGCAATGATGCGATAGACTTTTCCTGAAGTGAAAATATATTCCTGGCTGTCTACAGAAAACTCCGTCAGGGCTTTCGGAGGCAGCTTTATGGTTTGCGCTTTCTTTTTGCGGGCATTGTACCCCCTAATTTGATAGGCCTCTCCGAACGAGACGATATAATCGAGGCCATCGATAACAAACACTTTGAAATCCTCTGCCCCGCAGTTCCCCAGCTGCGGATCATATTGCGTAAACGTTCTGATGCCGGTTTCTTCCTCAGCTTTTCTCCATCGACGAGAAAACAATCTCTTCATGCCTCTGCCAACCTTTAATCCTAAAGGGCGGAGGGCGTTTCTGTACGTGAACATGAGCAGAGGGCCGCCAAAAAACATAGTGCCCATAACTAAACGGGGTATCCCATCTATATGATTACCTACACCAACAATACCACCAATAGTCCCACCAGAAAAAGAAAGAAAATAAGATAGCTGTTGTTCAAATAGTTTATCTCCACCCAAATACTTCTTAACCTCTTCCATCACCTCATCCTTCTCACCACCCCCAACCGTCTCGCCAATATCTTCTTTTATCCGCAGCCCTTCCTTCCTTTTCTCCGGATTCTCATCCACCAGCAACTCCAAGCTGTCCAAGAAAGCTGTGCTATATCGTCCTGCACTCCGCAGTCGGGCAATATCGTCCGCAGGCTTCTGAAACCGAATATCATCCGTCCGCTCTTTTCCTGATGCTAAAGCCACCAGCAATAATCCCAAGCCGTGATAGTCCGTGGCTTCCGTAATTTTGCCGCCCAAGAGCTGCTCTGGTGCCATATAAGAAAAAGTGCCTTTTCCTATGGAAGACGTGCGGGTTCTTTCTCCCAGCACTTTCGAGACACCAAAGTCCGTTATCTTTACCAAGCCATCATCTCTCAATAAAATATTCTCTGGCTTTATGTCGCGATGCACGATGCTTTGGCTATGGGCATACGTCAAGCCGGCAACGAGCTGGCTTTTAATACCCGTAATCTCTTCCTCAGAAAACCGCTTCCCTGCGGCCAGATACTGTGCTAAAGACTTTCCTTCGACATACTCCGTCACTAAGAATAATTCCGGGCTCCAATTCTCCTCGAGAGCAGAATGATTCTGATAGGCAACAAGGTTCGGGTGCTGCAGCCGTTGTAAGGCTTTCACTTCATCTTCCAGCCGCTGCAGTTCTTCCCAATCGTCCAGGATAAATCGCTTGGCTGCATACCGCCGGCCAGTCGCTCTCTCTTCTACTTTAAACACCTGCCCCTGCCCGCCGCTGCCGATGAGGCCCAAATTACGATACTGTTTATCGAACGACAGCCGTTCTTCTAACATTTGCTCTCCCATAGTGGTTAAATAAACGAGTTATTTAAAAATATTCCTTGCAGAAAAGAGAAAAAAGACTTTACGCCGGAATTGCTATCTTCATCTCAGCTTCTTCAATCTGATTCAGATTTTCCAAAAGCAACTGGTCATATAACGCCAGGAAGTGCTGGGCAACAAGATTTTCTTGGTTTATTTTGTAAAGGGTCGCTCTGCCAATCTTTCTGGTTTTTACGATGATGCCTATAGCGACAAGTTTGGGAATCATCGTATTTAAAGTCCCCCAACTCACGCCCGCATGAAGCAAGTCCGTGAGCGTGAAGTCAAAATCACGGCCCTCTATGAAGTGCTGTACTATTCTCATGCGGGGGTGGTCTCCTACGTAGTCCAAAAAGAGTGATTCATCCATAATAGACTGTTTAATAGGCCAATTATTTAAAACTTTCTATCTTATACATCAATGTGCAAAAAGGTAAGGTAAAGAATATTACCGAGTTCTTTGCTGAACGGAATGATGGGAGAAGCTGATGTTCTAAAAAAGCTTTTAAAGGAAGAATTCTTCGATGTTATACATGC
>CAZOPZ010000008.1:26226-26697 GCA_964582035.1 uncultured Methanosarcinales archaeon
GTGCTGTAATATTCTCATGCGAGGGTTGTCTCCTACGTAGTCCAAAAAGAGTGATTCTTCCATACGGGCCCATTTAATAGGCCAACTATTTAAAACTTTCTTTTTTTATATATCAATGTACAAAAATGTCAAGAAAAGATTATTACCGAGTTCATTGCTGAACGGAATGATGGAAGAAGCTGATGTTCTAAAAAAGCTTATTCTTCAAAAATTGGTCCGTGGCAAGGTCTGGGGTGGCAAACATACCCCTCTTGATTTTGTGACCAAAGGGATTCCTGAACACTATCAGAAAACGCACCAAGGAAAGAAAGCTGTTGAGAAAGCATTAAAGCAACTTCTAAACAATAGCTGGATTATGCTGGTATTAAAAAGAACAGGCAAAGGTTCAGACAATCATGTTTCTTTAAATTCACAAAAAGTGAGTGAGATTAAGCAGTTTCTTACAAACGCCCCATGACCATTTTTCAACTC
>CAZOPZ010000008.1:26769-29596 GCA_964582035.1 uncultured Methanosarcinales archaeon
TTTTACGCCCAGCGACGCGCTAAGAAAAAAAAATCCTCCCAGCCGCTCTGCGACCTGGCCAAAAACATCTCCTGCACCAAAGCGTTCCTCAGCAAAGAAGGAAAAATAGCGGTATTACCCAATATGGTATATGGGATCTTCTATTACGCACTACTCTTTGTGCTCAGCTTTTTTGTTGATGGAATTTTGCTGTTTCTTACGCTTCCCGCCGTTGGCGCTTCGTTGTTTTTAGCGTACGTTTCTTACCTCAAACAAAGAAATTTCTGTCTCGTATGCACGACTATTTATCTGATAAATGTATTGTTAGCCGTAAGCAGTTGGCCGTAAGAAGCTCTCCCCCACCTACACCATCCTTTCCGCTTCCTTAACCAGCCGTTCAATCATGGCAAATCCCTGCTGCCAGAACGCTTCAGAGCAGATATCGACGCCCATCTCTTTTGTCAATTCTACCGGCGAAGCGCTGCCGCCGCGAGAAAGCAGGCGAACCATCTTCGGCACAAAGGCTTTTCCTTCCCGGCGATATTGCTCATAGAGTGAAAGAACGAACAGATTGCCAAATGCATACGCATAGCAGTAGAACGGCGTGTGGAAGATATGAGAGATATACAGCCATTCATTGGCGAAAAGCTCCGGCACAGCCATCGATGAGCCAAATTGCTTCCGTAAATCGGCAAGATACTGCGAACTCAATTCCTGCAGCGTGCAGCCTTGCGGTATCTGCTCATGCGCTTTCTTTTCAAAAAGAATAAAGCCGGCCTGACGGGGGATGGTCGCATAGAGATCGTCCAGTTTTTGGAACAGATATGCTTTTCTCTGTTCCGGATAGAGATCCAGCAAGCGTTCGGAAAGCAGCATCTCCCCAAACGTCGAAGCGGTCTCCGCTAATGGCAACGTTGCCTGGAACGTAAATTCCGTCTGCTTTTTGGCTAAAATATCATGCACGCCATGCCCTAATTCATGGGCGATCGTAAAGACATCCCGCAGTTTGCCGGTATAGCTGAGCAGGACGTAGGGCAGTATTTGCGTCGTTACCGAAGAACAGAAAGCGCCGGTCCGTTTGTTCGGCTGCACGCGGGAATGGACATGCTGCTTCTGCACAATCGCTTCAGCAGCGGCCCGGAAGGCGGGAGAAAATTCTTCAAAGGTGCTCAGCACCAGCCGCAGCGCTTCGTGATAGGGAATCTTCTTTTCAGGAGTTACAGAGATTGGCGCATACAAATCGAACCGGGCAAAAGTCCGCAGTTTCAAAGCGCGCTTCTTTACCGTAAAATAGCGCTGGAAGACTGAATAGTTTCGTTGGCAGACACGCAACAGCGCTTCTACAGCCTTATCGGGAATATCATTCGCAATATTCCGCACCTGCATCGGCGTTTTATAGCCGCGCAATCCTAAGCATTCCTCTTTCCAGTCGAGAATGATATTTCGATATACTTCGCCAAGGGGATCGCGGAACGAGGCATATTTTGAAAGAAGCGCCGTGTACGCTTCCCGGCGGGCTTTTGGAGAAGCATGATGCACCAACGATAAGACTTCCTCCTGCGCCAGCTCTTTGCTCTGCACCATATAGCGGAATTGCGAGGTGAGCATATCGTATACCGTGCGCAGCGCATTAACGCCCGTGCCGTCTTTGATCTGGATGATCTTCTCTTCGTTCTCGAGCAGCGTGTACGGAGCAGTCTTTCGCACCTGCTCAAAATGATAGCGGTACGGCCCGCTGGCTTTCAGCAATTCACGGGCTTTCTTTTCCGGCAGCGCTTTCTTGAACCAGAGATCGAAGAACAGCAGCCGATTGCTGAGCTTGCGGAGAAATTGATCTACCCGAGAACGCAAAGCCTGCGCTTTTTGATCGGCGGAGTTTTCTGCCCAGTGAAGTTCAGCATATGCTCCCAGAACCGAGGCATCCCGCGTCAATTGTTCCAGCTGCCGTATCAGCTTCAGAAAATGGGAAGCAGAAACCCGTGGCGTCAGCGTGGGGCGTTCTTTCTCAAAGGCATGAATCTGCCGTTCAATCTGCTGCAACGATGCTTCCAGATTACGGGGAGTGATGTCGGAAAGGTTCCAGGGAGAAGGCTGCTGGCTCATGCGGAGAAGGAAAGAAAGGGGATTTATAAAGGTTGGTTTTGAGCGGGGAAGTTGAATGTTACGGCTCCGTATATCTTCTTAATGCTAGAGCCAAACTACATTGTTCATCTCTACTTACCGGCTGATAAGAATAGGTAACTTTATTGGCCCAATCAAATAATATTCCCCGTTTATCCGGAAACTGAATATCAACAAGAGTATTTTGAGCTTGGACACTGGCAACTAATTTCTCAAGTGAAGCACTAGAAGTCAAGTACCCTGGTTTGTTCACATCATCGAGACTAATCATCAAATAGCAATAATTGCTTTTCGTTTCAGAAGCCGGATTCAAAATGTCTGCCATAAATATTTGTCTTACTCTCATTGTAGTTAAGAATATACGCTGATATATAAACATTATTTTTAGAAGCCATGGTGTATAAAGAAAAAAATAAAAAAAATTAAAGAAAATTCAACTGCTTTCGCGTGAAAAGAAACTTAGTACCGCGGGGGTCGTCTCTTTGCGTAACAGTCTCTGCAGAAAACTGGCTTGCCTTCCGTGGGCTTGAAAGGAACTTCACATTCCTGCCCGCAGTCGGAGCACGTCGCTTTATGCATTTCTCGAGGACCAAAGTCTCTTCGAGGAGGGCCTCTGTTTTCAAACGATCTCATTCTTATTCCTCCATTCTCAACATTGCCAAAGTCTTTGCCTTGGCCTATTGGTTTTTAGGGTAAAAAGAAGCCCTACTTAAAAAGCTTCCGATGG
>CAZOPZ010000009.1:0-29076 GCA_964582035.1 uncultured Methanosarcinales archaeon
GACCTGCGGACAACCAGCCTACGGTAGCGACGGAATTCACGGCGCAAGTGGTCATCATGAACCATCCGAGCGTCGTTACGGTCGGCTACACACCGGTGTTCCATATCCACACGGCGCAGGTTGCCTGTAGATTTGCGGAGATCATCAAAAAGCTGAACCCGGCCACGGGCCAGGAGATCACCGAAAATAAGGACATCCTCCGCAATGGGGATGCTGCCGTTGTTAAGCTAATACCGACCCAGCCTTTGGTCATCGAGAAGAACTCGGTGATCCCGCAGATGTCCCGTTTCGCTATCCGCGATTCCGGAGCGACGGTTGCTGCGGGTATGTGCATGGACCTGGTCAAAAAGCAGATGTAGATGGAAAAAGGAAGAACGGCATAAAACGCCGTTTTCCTTTTTCGTCGCTTTTCCCGCATCTTAAAAATGTGTGGGGCAGAAACGAATGGGGGAATCCCCCTGCATGATGAATCGCATGTTTATCGTGTGAGCATACACTTATGGCACAGAAAGCACGAATAAAATTAGCAAGTACGGACGTGGAACGGATTTCTCAGATCTGTGCTAGCATTAAAGATATTGCGGAAAAGACGGGTGCCGTTATCCGCGGCCCGGTTCCTCTGCCCACAAAAAAGCTGAAGGTTACCACCCGTAAATCTCCTTGTGGCAATGGCACGGCAACTTGGGAACGCTATGAAATGCGCGTCCACAAGCGGCTGATCGACCTTGCTGCTGATGAGCGGACGTTACGCTTAGTGATGCGGGTTCCTATTCCTGATGGTGTGAATATAGAGATAGAGATGATTGAGGGGTAATTTTTCGTGAGGTTCTTTTCTGTTTTGGGGGTTTCTGCATCATGAAAATTAGAAACGTTCTTTCTCTGCACGGAAGAGAGATCCAGCTGCATCCGGATCTTCGGCGTATTGTGTCTTATTCAGACGAGAACTTTGCGAAGTGGCAGGCAGAAAGGGCTCAGGCCATCAAGCGGGTCAAGGAAGAAAAAGATAGGGCCAAAGAGATTAATTATGCATTAATCATTTCTATTCCGGATGTGGGCTCTTCGCAGGGCAGAGATTACCGAATCGATTTTGTTGCTGCGGAGAGTTCATTTGAAGATTTTCTCTCTCGGGCGGGAACTTCTTTGCAAAGTATAAAGGACTTACGAGAACTATATCACGAGTGATTGAAATAAGCGCCAGCGCTCGGACATTCAGAGAAGCTTCGCCCATCTGGTGTGAAAGCAAGCTTCCCGTTTGAACCGAGAATCCCGTAAGGGAGCAGTTCTCTGACATTTCGTGCTTCGAGACTGCCGCACTATCCCGCTTCGCGTGGAACTTTACCCACGGGCAAAGTACCGAGTTATGCGACGCTGGCGTCCCGTTCATTTCTGTCTTTATCTTTATAAACATGACGGGAAAAAAATAAAATTTAAGAAAGAATAAAAATTAAAAAAACAAAGAAGCCGTTTATCTCTTTCTCCGTTTCATGCCTGCTTCGGGCATAGGCATCTCGCAATGGCCGCAGCCAGACTTGAGCATCTTCAGCACGCCGCTCACGATGAGCAACACGGCAACCCAAGAAACCCAGCCATCGACTCCCAGCCATTTCGGCCAGACAAAGGCATTCAGCAGCAGCAGTGCGCCCCAGCACACTTTCATGGCGCCCCGGCACCGCCAGCACAGGCCTCCTTTGCAGTTATGCATACTCTCACCTCTTTTTTTAATTCTATGAGGAGTAAAGGCGTTCTCCTATAAATACTTGACGGCGTTGCTGAAAGAAAAAACACGCCACCGCCCGATAACGGAAAACAAGTTTTCCGAAACCGTGCGTTGGCCACCGCCACCGCCCGGATTTGAACCGGGATACCCTTTCGAGAACAAGCTATCCTCACTTCGTTCGGGAATTTCCCGTACGGGTAAAGTTTCCAGGCTTGCGCAATACCAGGTTATGCGACGGTGGCTTCGAGTAGTTGGTCTCTGTATTCTTTTTTAAAGATTTCGAGCGGAATTCTCTCTTTTTTTCTGCGTCCACACAAACGCTTAAAAACCCCCATGCTTTTTCCTAGCCTATGACCCTTTTAACTAATATTACTATTACCCAATCTGTGGCGATTCTTTGTGATGGCAATAATATCGAGCGGAGCATCCATGAGGCTTCCGGAAATTCAGCCACGATGGTCAATTTTGATACGTTGATCCCGAAGCTGCTCAGCGGGCGTGGCTTAAACCGCCTGATCTATTTCCGTGAAGGCAAGAACATCTCTTCCAAGCTGGCGGAGCGGCTCTATGAGATGTATTATGGCTCCGTTGTCCCGTGCCATAAGTCAGCAGATATTCCGCTTTCCATCAAAGCCACGCAGCTGGCTTCAAAAGTTGATACGATCATCATCATGTCCGGCGATTCGGACTATGTGGATCTCGTGCGGCATCTAAAGTCAGAAGGGGTGCGGGTGGAAATTGCGGCCGTGAAGGAAACGACGGCGAAGATTCTTATTGATGAGGCAGATTTCTTCCATCCGATCACCAAAGAGGACTGGTTTTCGTATATGCCTCCGGCGGCTTCCCGGGTACGCAGAGGCAGAAGGGAAGAAGAGCATCGGTGAAAGAAAGTCCTCATTCTTTTTTACTCAGATAAGTTTCATAAGTTGAGTCATATTCTATTGTATTTTTCTGCTTCATTTTAGCTGCTTACCATCACTTCCGATATGAAACATTGCTCAAATCCCCAGCATATCAGCCATATCCATTTCTCTCCCATAACGTTTAAATAAACTCCACCAAAAACCGCTCCATGAAACGCTGGTGGATCTCTCTCCTCGTCTTTCTGGCACTTGGCGCTCTCTCCCTGGGTGTCTTTTCCCTCGCTGAAAACAGCGTTCCCGAGCAGCATTCTCCCAGCGACTGGCTCCGCGAAGACCAGATCCAAGTCTATTCCGATAAAGTTATCCTCGATGTCAGCAATGCCGCCTGGTTCCATTTCACGGACACCAATTCCATGGATCCTTTTCTCGACGAGAACAGCAATGCCATCGTTATCCAGCCGTCGTCTCCCGACGTTATTTCCGTCGGCGACGTAATTACGTATCGTTCGATCGTCGGCACGATCATCCACCGCGTCATTGAAAAAGGAGAAGATGCTGAAGGACCGTACTTTCTCGTCAAAGGCGATAACAATGCTGTTCGGGATCCGATAAAAGTGCGCTTTGCGGACATTGAAGGGGTTGTTGTCGCGGTCATTTATTAACAGGAGATGGTTATCGAAACATGAGCAGAAATAAAGCATATGCTGCACTCTTCTCTGCCGGATTAAGCACTCTGTTTTCCTGCAGCGGTCCCCAGCGCCTCTATGAGCAGCTTCCCATTAAAGAGTACATCCTCTTTGCTGCCGCAGGGCAGGATTCCGGCATCCTGGTTGCGGGTGCAAGTGGCGCAGAATTGCTTCATGATTACGGGCATTTGGAAGCAGCGTTGGTTCGTGCTTCCCCCGAGCAACTTGAGAGCTTGGTTGCTGCTGGTGATGTTGCTTTCTACGCTCCTCTTCACGTTGTAGAGGAAGATGAGCGCTCTTTTCCAGAATTTCAAAGCGTGCAGATGAACGATGATGGGGATCCGATATCCGTGATGGCACCCGAATGGGCCTATCAGTCCGTCCATGCGGAACTGCTGCAGGAATACAGGCTTCTCGGGCAAGGCCTGCGCATCGGGGTTTTGGACAGCGGCATTGATCCGGACACGTCTTGTGCCCGCCAGCAGCTGCGGAGATTCACCGATGTGGTGCATTATCTCACGGAGCCGTATGATGATTCTTCTGAGGACTTCAGCCATGGGACTTTTGTTTCCGGTATCATTTGCCGGGTTCTTCCGGAAGCAGAACTGTTTGTGTACAAGATATACAACGCTGCAGAAGATGCGCATCTGCTCACGGATATTCTGGAAGGGTTAGATGCGGTGATCGCAGATGAGATTAATGTCATCAACCTAAGCTGGGGGCTGGGGGTGCCTCCAGACTTGGATGGTATGACCTGGGAGGATGGCAATAGGGTTCTGGAAGAAGCTCTGGAGCGCGTCGCGGCAGCGGGAACGATGATTGTTGCTGCTGCCGGCAATGGAAGGCACGAAGGCTCGCTGGATCTGCAACAGCTTCCCAACGGCAGCCCCGTTGTTATCAGTGTGGGAGCAACAACGCAGTATGGGGAGATTGCGCCGTTTTCTGATCTCGATGCCCATCTTTTTGCACCGGGAAAAGGGGTATATTCAGACTACACGGCTGCAACTTCTGGGTATAACAATGGCACGTCTTTTAGCGCTCCATTTGTCACGGCAGCGGTTGCGGTTATCCAACAAGCGCGGGGAAGCAGTCAAGAACAGCTTACTCGTGATGCGGTTCTGGACATCCTGCTTGCTGCTTCTCATGCAGAAAGCAGCACCATCACTTTTTCAGACGGCGAAGAAAGAGCGTTTCCATTTCTGGCGCTGGATTATGAGCTGCTGGTGCGGTGGTTACAGGGCGTGGAATAAAGTTTAAATACCTGATTTCTTTCTAACAAAAGATGGGCAAAAAGAGTTTAGAATCTCAAGTAAACCTTTCTCATTCTGATGTGGATAACAGAACAGCTTCAGTAGGGCCTTCTTTTGAGGAGGTTGTAAAGTATGCAACCACTGATGGCACTATCGATATCGGAAAACTGGAAGAGCTGGAAGGGAGATATGGATACAATGGCGGCCGTGGCTGCGATGTAAAATCAGGCCCGTGTTCTTGTGGCGCTTGGCATGATGAGCAGAATACAGCCACAAAGTGAAGCATCACTTTTTGTCGTAAGATATAAATACTTTCCTGCCATTTGCTTCTCGGGGAAAAAAGAGGATGAAAAATCTAGAAATAGTCAAGATTCTGAACAATATCGCGGATATTCTGGAGATTCAGGGCGTGGAGTTTAAGCCGAATGCCTATCGCCGGGCCGCCCGTTCCATTGAAGGATTGGCAGAAGATATTGCTGAAATAGCAGAGCGGGGCGAACTCCAAAACATCCCCGGCGTGGGCGAAAGCATTGCCGAGAAGATTGATGAGTACATCAAAACGGGCAGGCTGCAGTACTATGAGCAGCTGAAAAAGCAGGTGAAAGTGAATGTCGAAGAGCTGAATGCTATCCCGACGCTGGGCCCCAAGAAGATCAAGCTGCTGTATGAGAAATTGCATATTAAAGACGTGGCGGATCTGAAAAAAGCTCTTCTGAACCAAAAGCTGCAACAGCTGCCCGGCTTCGGGGAAGAAACGGCCAAGAATCTGCAGAGAGGCATCGAGCTGCTGGAAAAGCGGCCGCAGCGCTTCCTGTATGCACAGGCGCTGCCCATCGCTTTAGACATCGCCAGAAAGCTCCGCCAGTCGAAAGCTGTTGAGCACGTCGAAGTTGCCGGCTCTTTCCGCCGCGGCAAAGAAACGGTGGGCGATCTCGATTTTTTGGCTATTTCCAAAAAGCCGGAAGAAGTGATGCAGCGCTTTACGTCGTTGCCAGATATTGATACAGTGCTGGCAAAAGGAACAACCCGAGGTTCCGTTCGCTTTCGGAACGGCCTGCAGGCAGACCTGCGCGTGCTGAAAGAGAAAGAGTTCGGCTCGGCGCTGCTGTATTTTACCGGCAGCAAAGAGCATAACATCGAATTACGCAAGCTGGCTTTAAGCAAGAAGTGGACGCTCAGCGAGTATGGGCTTTTTACCCTGAAATCACCAAAAGCGAAGATCTCTGGAAAAGTAGAGCCTCCGGTCCAACCCGACAAGAAGTGGATTGCTGGTCGGACGGAAGAAGAGATTTACAAAAAGCTGGGCATGCCGTTCATCGAGCCGGAATTGCGCGAAAATACCGGCGAGATTGCTGCCGCGCAGCGGAAAGCCTTGCCGAAGCTGATAACGGCCAAGGACGTACAAGGCATGTTCCACAATCATACGGCGTGGAGTGATGGGAACTCCAGCGTTCTCGAAATGGCCCAGAAAGCAGAAGAGCTGCAATTCCGTTTCCTTTCTTTCAATGACCATTACGGGCATATTGGCATCACCAATCCCCTGAACGAGCGGCGCCTTTCCGGGTATCTGAAAGCTATCGAGCAGGCGCAGAAAAAGACGAAAGTCCGGCTTTTTTCCGGCGTGGAGATTGATATTCAGAAGGATGGCTCTCTCCCTCTTTCTAAGAAAAAACTGCAGGAGCTGGACGTCGTTATTGCGTCCGTGCATATCTCCACAAAAATGCCGGAAAAAGAGATGACGCAGCGAGTGGTTTCGGCGTTGGAAAATTATCCTGTCAATATCCTGGGGCATCCCACGGATCGTCTGCTGCTGCAGCGGGAGCCGTTAGCGCTGAACTTGGAGAAAGTCTTTGCGGCAGCGAAGCAGCAGGATGTGTTCTTAGAGGTGAATGGCTCGCCGGGCCGCATGGATCTGCCGGGCGAGCAGGTAAAAGCGGCCTTGCACGCGGGCTGTAAGGTGGCTTTGAGTTTGGATGCGCATGACCCCAGCCATCTCGGCTACGGCCAGTTTGCGCTGCAGATGGCCCGGCGGGGCTGGGCGCAGAAAAAAGACGTGCTGAACTGCTGGACAATGCCGAAAATGGAGAAAGCGCTGAGGAAGTGAAGCTGTTTTCTAGGCAACTGCCCTTTTTCTGTTCAGTACCACAAAGTAGCAAAAATGACCAAAAAGTTTATATAGAAACCATACTCTCACACAGTAAAAACATATAATCTCTCTAGTTGACTATGGTAGCCCCATGACTGAATTCACTTTGACAAAGCAAATCAGCAAGCAAGGAAAACAGAATATGATCCTCATCCCTGCTTTCCTGAGGGACAAGCTCAAGCCCAAGACCTTGGTAGAAGTGAAAATAAAAATTTTGGATGGTGATGCATAAGATGGCAAATCCTGTTACCGATGGCCGATATCTTGTTCCCCGTTCCGCTCCTCAAGCCTTGGAGCAATATGTTGAGCAGAGTGGCATACCCGCCGCGGAAGCCGAAGCTAATCTAACCGCACTCGCCCAGGCCCGAGAGGCAGATCAAAGACAGTATGATTCTGGCGTACAAGGCGCTCTGGTAGAGTATAGAAAACAGCATTCTTCGTTAACTCGCTTGTGGAGATTTTTCGGGCGCGGTTGCAAAAGGTATACACCTGAGCTGGAACCGCAGCCCGCTTCGCCGGAAACGCAACTGTTAGAGCAAGTCGTGGCTCTGCAGGATGCTGCCCTGAAAGGATATGCCTTATTCAAGGCGCTTCCAGAAGTTGTGCGGAACATGAGAGCTGATTATGAGATGCTGGCTGCCCGGGAGACAGAATTAGAAGCGAGAATTGCTGCTGTTGAAAGCGATCTTCGCGCCTTGCCGGAAAGGCAAGCAGAGTACACCGCACTGCTTCGCTGCCTGGGAGCATATGAAGCCATTTCTGACGAAGAACGGAAAACACTGGCAGCCGAGCTGCAAGCAAAAACGGGCGTTTCGGCTCTTCCTCCGTTGGACAATGCGGCAGTCCGTTCCCGGATAGGGCAAGACCTGAAAAAAGGGCTGGACGGGCTGAGCGCTCCGAATCTCTCTTCGCTGCGGGAAGTATTAACGATTCAATATGCATCAGTGCAGCGGCAGCGGGGCATGATTGAAGAGCAAGAGCGCCGGTTAGAAGAAGGATGGAAGCCGGCGCTCGTTCAGCTCAGCAGATTAACCGAGCAGTACACCATGCTGAACCGGTTTACGCCGGGCGCTCGTTTGCTTCTCGGCATGAATGGGCTTCGGAAAGATACGGCAGCCCTGATCGCCGAATCAGAAGCAGCTATGAATACTGCTGCTGCGCACATTGACGCCACGCGCCTGGAAGCGGAAGCATTTGAAGATGTGTATTCTCCGGCTGAAAAGAACAGTTCTTTAGAAGCAAGCCTTGGCGAAGCAGCCATTATAGATGTTGAAGAGCTTTCCGAGAGGAAGTAAAACATGCCCCCCACAATACACATTCCCGGACTGGCAGAATATGAAGGTTGTAAAGCTGCTTTCCTGCGCTCGCAAGAGCTTCTTGCCCAAGAAAGGACACCAGAACAGAGACAAGAGTTATCTGACCTTCTTCGCACTCTGGATGCGGCTCCTGCTGCTGTTGGTTTTCTGGAAGATGAATTTGGCGCACCCTCGGTGGCGGCAGTCATTGTAGATGTAAAGAAAAAAGCAGGACGCCACTCTCGCGGCGGAAGTTCGTTTCTCTGCAGTATTGATGGGCAGATTATTCTGATGCCCAGAACTTCCACCTACGCCAACGGCGTCCAGGCCCTGCGAAATGCGTGTGCAAGAGAACCAAACAGTCCGCATCCGACATTCACTCGGGCAGACGGAACGGAAATCTATCGTCCGTTAACCTTTAAAGAGGACCTGCGGGCACGCGTCGACGATTTTAACACGTTCCATGATGCTTCCGGTGCCGAGCGTTCTATCGATGACCGTTTGCGCCTCTTTGATTGCTGGTTGGATTCCTGCACGGGCACTGCCTATGAAGCCGGAACGGACCGGATGAAAATTATTCCGGTCTGTGAGCCGCTCATCACTAT
The DNA here is from genome assembly GCA_964582035.1 of uncultured Methanosarcinales archaeon. Taxonomy (GTDB): domain Archaea; phylum Nanobdellota; class Nanobdellia; order Woesearchaeales; family GW2011-AR9; genus JAUYQE01. The sequence goes on from CAZOPZ010000009.1 coordinate 8,563, forward strand.
TGCACCAGATTTTACGGGCAGTTTCCTTAACGTTCTGTATGCTTCCCTTGAAGGGCCAGAAATCGATCGCAGTAAGCATCCGCATAGCCAGTGGTTGGAGAAGAGCAAACTTATTGATGATCCCTACTGGCTCGCGGCAGTCGAGGAAGATAAGCCATTGTTGCGAGAATATGCGGATATTGTGTATGCCCAGCTATTGGAAAAGTATAGCCGAACGACGGGAATGGGCTTCTTTTCAAGAGCTAAGACCAACACGGATGAACTGCGGGCGTTGTTTGTGCTCGATCTTGACAACGACTCGGTCGCGTTTGGCTACCTCAATCTCGACGGCAGTGGCTCGTTCCTCCGGGTAGCCCAGTCGTCGTCGGCGCGAAAAACCTTGTTCACTGGCCCCAGATGAGCGTCTCGCAAAAAATGGCCAAGAATCAAGACAACAACTTCAGGAGTTCGGAAGTAGAAAGGACTTTCACTGCTGCTTGTGATTGGAGCAGTTTATCATTTGACCAGAGGGGGCAATTGAATGCCAGTGCAACGGCAAGGTATTCGACATCATTGCGGTCGGGGCTTATCTTTTCTGCTTTTTCTTTCCAGGCTTCATACTCCAGAGCAGGCGGTATGTCTATTCGTGAGAAAATAAGTTCCGATGCAGCCCATAATTCTTTCTCTGATGCATTTGATTTCTTAATGATCTCCGGGAAGTGTTTATCAAGTTCTTTTTCGATAAATTCCGGTGAAATAAACTGTAATCGGGGAGAAAAAAGCAGATTGTTGGTTATTCCAGAGGGAGAAAGCAAGGCTGCGATGACAATGTTTGCATCAACAACCAGCAGCATGGAGCATCAAACTCCATATGCTTTCACGTGTCGTTCATGGATGCCTTTCCTCACTTTCCTTCCGAGCTCCACACTAAATTTGATGGCTTCCTCATCTGTTAATTTTGATTTTGCAGCAATGGCATTAAGAATGCGTAATTGGGTGACTCGTTGCCGGATAGCTTCTTGGGCTACAGCAGGCCAGTCAAAGATGTGTAATCTTTTCAGATCCCTTTTCAAATCTTCCGGAACCGTTAGTGTTAAAGTCGCCATGCCTTCAGAAAAAGCATCCCATTTTTTTAAACCTTTCGCAGCCTTCCGTACTTGGGCGGCTTAGCTTTCATGAAATGGACTTCACCCTTAAATATCCAAAACCAATGGCCACTCTTACCATAAAAGGACATGAATTCACTGCGGTACTGGCCCGTGACTCGTATGACCGGCGAGCTTTGCTGTACAAGAACAGCATTATCTCTATGCTGAGTAAGATCGGCATTGTCCGGGATGATGTCATCATAGATCTCGAGCCCGCGGTAAAACATGCTCCGGCGTCTGCCACCTGGTATGGCGATGGCTATCGCATGTATTATAGCTATAAGTCTGCGACAAGATATGTTGATAACCTCTATGTGGTCTACAAAGTCATAGAGCTGGAAGTAGTGGACCTGCTTGCCGGGAAAAAGACCTTTGAAGAATTTCTCTTAGAGTTTGCTGAAAAGAATGATGTGGAGCAGATGCGCAAAGAAGCGCGGGAGATACTCGGCATTGCGCCGGATGTTCTGGACATGAATGAGATCGATAAGAAGTATAAAGAATTGGCCAAGAAATATCATCCGGACATGCCGGGCGGGGATGCGGAAATGTTCAAGAAGATAAATAATGCGCATAAGATCTTAAAGAGGGAATTGCGGTAATTTTGCTCAGTGCCCGAGCCCTTTTGCCTGTGCCATAAAGTCTGGGGACCAGATTATTGCTAAACCTTTTTTCATCCCAGAAATAACTTCCTCTACCAGAGCATCTTTCCTTCGGGTACCCCCTCTCTTCTACAGGCTTTCCGCGTACTCTTGGGCACAGAGCTTGGAGCAGAAGACGTGCTTTTCCCCTTCGATATCCTTAATCACTTTGCTTTCGTCTTCCACGGCACTGCCGCATTCTTCGCACTCCATGTGGCGTTCGTCTTCGGCATACCCTTTCATAAAAGCATCTTCCGGGCCCTCGTCATCAAGCAGCTCGTCATGGCCTTTTTCGTCAAAGACAAAGTTGTCCATAAAAAAAGAAGGTTTTTTTTCGCTCTTTTAAAGATTTTGGTGGTGGTAGTGATAAAGTTAAGAGGAATTTTCCCCTATTGAATTTCACTCTTTCCGATAATACGCCTCTTTTAACAGCCTTTTAATCTTATTTATGGACCGTTCCCAGGAAAAGCCATACGCCACGGTTTTGCGGGCGTTCCGGCCCAGCTTTTGGCGCAACTCCGGGTCTTTGCGCAGCTTTTCTATTTTCATGGCCAGCATCCCGGCACTATTCCGCGGGAAGAACGTGCCATTATGGTCTTTCACGATATAGCTTTTGATGAAGCCCACTTTGGTAGCGATGACCGGCAATCCCGTGGCCATGGCTTCCAGGGTTGCCAGGGACGTGGTTTCCGTCAAGCTGGGCATGACAAAAAGGTCCATGGCTTTGAGGTATTTCTGCACGTCAGGGACAAAGCCCGTAATGGTGCAGTTCGGGATCTCGCGAAAAGGCTGCACCTGATCTTCCGGCCCATCGCCGACGAGCAGCAGATGCACGTCTTCCTGCTGTTTCAGCTTTTTGAAGGCCTTGAGCAGCACTTCCGCATTTTTTTCTTTGGAAATCCGGCCGACGTAGCCGATGACAAACTTGTCAGAAGCGATGCCCACGCTCTGCTTGCTGAGCCGCTTGTCAGCAGGCGGCGAAAAGCGGGCGATGTCTACTCCTAATCGGGCTACAATGATCCGGGTTTTCACCCCTTCGTGCTGGAGCTCTTCCCGCAATTCTCGGTAGGGGACCAGAATGACGTCGCTGCGGTTATAAAAAAAGATAGAGAGGCGCTTGATAAGATTGAAGAAAATCCTGTTCACCAGCGGCGGAAAGAATTTCTCAAACAATTCCCAGGCAATGGTGTGCGTGTAAAAAATGGTCTTCTTGCCGGCTTTTCTGCTGCAGTACATGCTCAGGTAGCTCAGCAGTGCCGGGCCTTGGATGAAGACGATATCCGCATCTCGTATCGCTCTTTTAATCGCTTTTATCGTCGAGAAAGAAAGCCTGATGCTGGGATAGCCGGAAATGCTTATCTTTTGGTAGGTAGGAACATACGTTATGTGCTTGCCTCCCCGCTTTTCGACGAGCGGGACGAGCAGGGAAATAGCAAACTCCTGCTGCGAGCGCTTCAGGAACTCTTCCATGAACTTCAGCGTGCCGTCTACTTTTGGGTAATAGGTATCAGCGATGAGCAGCAGCTTCAGCTTTCTGTTTGTCGCTTTTTCTGGTTGGTTTTGCGTTTCTTTTGGTTCCATAGCTTTATTCATGCCTTGCAGGAGTATCTTTAGCGGATGCGAAAAAACCTCTCCGCAAATAGTGTCCGTATCTTAAATCCATTGATAACCGCCCGGAAGAGCAGCAGGAAAAAAGGATACACGATATGCAGCCGCTGGCTGCGGAAAGCCTGCAGCGCTTTCAGTTTCTTGGAAAAGGTCTTGGTGACGTTCACGTAGAGCGCCGGGCATTGCGTTTTGAAAGAGACGGGATTCCAGACGGAGTACGTGTAAAGCTCCGGCTTTTGCTGATTTTGCAATGCCTCCAGCAGCTGCAGCACAATGCGGTGGCTTGCTTTATGGTCGGGATGGGGGTCCTCAAAGCTATGGATGAACAGCTTGGTGGGCTTCTCTTTTTCCACGAGCTTCAGCAGTTCCTGTTCCACTCCCTGTTTCTCACCATCTTCGGCGAAATGCCCTTCCCGAAGGTCAAAGAAGCGCACCCGGCAGCGGAGCAGCTTTCCGGCTTTTATCGCCTCTTTTTCCCGCACTTTTTTGATAATCTTCTGCTGCAGCCAGACGTGGGATTTTTCGCCATAGGAAAAGACGATGCACAGCACTTTTTTCCTTTCTTGCGTATACTGGGCGATGGCTCCGCCGGCGCCGATCACGAAATCGTCGGAATGGGCGCCAAAGACGATGATGGTTTCTTTTTTGGGCATGGGAATAGAAAGAGAACGTGGATATAAGAAGGTTTTGTTCAATAGTGGGGCATGGCTGTTTAAGAATGGTTTCTCTCTGTTTTTCCAAAGAAGCTTTCATCGATTTCAGTTTGATACTTTTTGGCAACTTCTGCAGCTTCTCCAGAAGTTCCGGTTATTTTTCTGCGGCGGAAATAATATAAGTCCCCATTAGTATATTCATGGTCTTCTCCCCTCTTCCGCAGGACATCCGCTTCTATGAGAAAGAGAGCATTGTGCTCTAACTCTTCAAAGTGAAGTTCCGCAAGGTACTGGTTGCTGGTTCGCCGCATTTCGATAAAGCAGCAGCCTTGCAGCCGTTCATCGATACCTTTCCCTCTCGTTCCAGTATCAGGATCTTTGTCCGCATTGCGGAGCATTTCCACTTCCCAGCCTTCTGATTCAAAAATGCGGTGCATGACGCTCTTCAAACTGCACAGTATTTAAAAACATTTACCTAAGATTTTTAAAGGGCAGCATGCTTCCCAGAACTCATGAAAATCCTGACCATCCATGCCGATTTCATCGAGTTTGCAGCCAAAAAGAAGGCGCTTAAGGAAGCCGAAGCCGCGCCAAAAGAGCCGAAACGGGTAGAAGAATGCCTCGTCGTTTTTACTGCCGTCGAGAAAGCGGACGAAAAGAACCTTCCGGGAACCGTGGAGCGTTATGTGCAGGAGATCCAGAATGTGGCGCAGCAGGTCAATGCCAAAAATATTGTCCTGTATCCCTATGCGCATCTGAGCGCTGATCTGGCAAAGCCCCAGAAAGCCGAGCAGGCTTTGAAAGAAGCGGAAGCGCTCTTGCTGGGAAAGAAGTTCAAAGTGTCTCGTGCACCTTTTGGCTGGTACAAGAGTTTTACGCTCTCGTGCAAAGGGCATCCCCTTTCTGAGCTGAGCCGCTCGTTTACAGTTATGGGCGATGGAAAGAAAGAAGCAGAACCCGCCAAAGCAACGAAAGGCAGTGCGGCAGAAGAAGCCGAAGAGAAAGTTGATCATGAAGCTTTGCTGAAGCGGATGGCCAAAATTCACATGGCCACGGAACGGGGCAAAAATGGGCTGAAAAGCAACGTCGAGCTGGGCAGGGAATTAGACCTCTATTTCGTGAACGAGATCGTGGGCAGCGGCTTGCCTTTGCTGACGCCGAAAGGCGCAATCATCCGGCGGGAACTGGAGCGCTTTATCGTCGATGAGGAAATAAAGCGTGGCTATCAGTTTACGTACACGCCATTCTTTGCGAAAAGCGATCTCTATAAAGTATCGGGCCATTGGCAGCATTATAAAGAGAATATGTTCACGTTTACCGTCGGTGAAGAGACCTTTGCGCTCCGGCCGATGACCTGCCCCTTCCAGTTCGTGATCTATAAGAGCAGGACGCACAGCTACAAAGAGCTGCCGATAAAACTCGCCGAGATCTCCACCATGTTCCGCAACGAGAAATCCGGAGAACTGATGGGCTTGACGAGAGTCCGGCAATTCACCTTGGCGGATGCCCATGTCATCTGCCGTGCCGATCAGATTGAAGAAGAGTTCCGGAAAGTCGTTGACTTGATTCAATACGTGACCAAAACGCTGCAGATGGACGGCCTCTGGTACCGCTTTTCCAAATGGGATCCGAAGAATAAAGAGAAATACATTGACAATCCTCCCGCCTGGGAAAGCACCCAGAAGACGATGAAGCGCATCTTAGATGGAATGGAGTTACAGTATATCGAAGCCGAAAACGAAGCAGCGTTCTATGGGCCGAAGCTGGACATCCAGTATAAGAATGTCTTTGGCAAAGAAGATACCCTGCTCACGGTGCAGATCGACTTTGCTTTGCCGGAGCGCTTTGATCTCTCGTACGTCGACGAGAAGAACGAGAAGCAGCGGCCCTTCGTCATCCATCGCTCGTCCATCGGCTGCTTGGAGCGCACTATGGCGTATCTGTTAGAGAAAACGCAGGGCAATCTGCCGCTGTGGCTCAGCCCGCTGCAGGTAAAAGTTATTACAGTGACGGATAGGGCGAATGCTTTTGCCAAAGAAGTTGCATTGACTTTGCAGGAACAGGGGCTGCGGGTAGAGCTGGATGATAACCCCGAAACTGTCGGCAAGAAAGTCCGGGAAGCGCAATTGCTGAAAGCGAATTATATCGTTACGATCGGTGATAAAGAAGTGGACAGCAAGAAAATTGCGGTACGTACGCGTGCCGGAGAGGTGCAGTTTGGCGTAGCGGTGGAGAAGTTTGTGCAGTCGCTGCTGAAGGAGAGAGAGACGAGGGCTGTTTAAGGGAGAGGGGATGGGATTCTATTTCTTTTTATAGCCAAATTTCTTGTCATACTCTTTATGGTCAATAATATCCAGTACAAAGTCGATGACTTCTACCTCATTTGATTGGATAGTGTAGATAAGCCGCCAAAAGTTCGCTAGCTCGATTCTCCAAAGATTTGTAACACCATACTTTTGGACATAGCAGTTGGGGATTTGTCCTTTCTTAACTTGGTCACCAACAAACGGATTATCTTTTAGCCAGTCTTTTACTCGTTCTATCGATCTGAAAATGGATTGATGAATCGAAGAACTTACTCCTCGTCGTAATTCATCGCCAACAATTCGGTTTAACTCGTCATATTCTTCGGTAGCATCTGCTGACAGAACCACCCGTACTTCTTTCCCTTTGAACGTCATATTTCTGTTCCGCGGCTGATAGCTTCCCGGAGCTTGGGGCTGTCATTATGCGTCCAAAGAACTCCTTTGTGCCCATCCAGAATTAATCCGCGTTGTTCCAAGTAGTCTAAAATCACGTTCAACGTTTGGTGCATAACTTGTGTGGGCAGCCGTCCTTTAATCTCTTCTCTGGTAAGAGTTGTTTCTGCGCTTTTTAGTACTTTTTCTACCATAAGCATAGTTTTCAGGTTTGGGTAATGGATTACTTCTGGCATGGTCTATTATTGTATGTATTTATGCCCATATTTATATATGTTCATATATAAACTTTTCGTTAGAATTTTGCTATGTCTCACAGAATGTCAAAATATTCTTTGTAGAACTTGGTCATTCCCTGATCTGCTTCTTGCCGCTCATTTGAGCGGTGTTCCTACTCTGGCGAGAGCTTTTCCGCTAAGCCCTGCGCAAGGGATTCTAAGCGCCCGCGGGCTTTGGCTCGGATTTCATCGGGAAGAGCTGTATCGCAAGCCATTCGTTCCCATCTGTAAGAGCATAATGGAGATTCTTCGTTTAAAATCTTCAGGAGGATTTGCCGATAAGCTGTTTCTGCTTTTCTCCTGAACTCTTCTGGCCATTTTTCTTCTTTTGCCATATATTGGAGGGCAGAATAATTTCCCTCGCAAACCAGCCGCTCGAGACGTCTTTCCCTAATTATGTTTACTTGCTCTTTTGCTTTCTGGCGGACTGCCTCAGGAAGCTTTTTGTTTTGAATCAGGTATTCGAGGGGTTCATATGTTTCCCCCGGGGCGTATCGCTCTATCATTTGCAGGGCAGCTTCTTCTATACGTTCTTTAGCAAGTTTTCTCGTCTCTTTCGGGAATTTCCGAGACTTAGCGATTTCAAAAAGATGACTATAGCACCCCTCCTGAACAGATAACTCAATCATCTCCTCTCCCGCTTTTTTTCGCAGGTCTTCGGGTAATTTCTTGGTTACCGTTATACAATTGAGCCGAAAATGATCACGATGTTGAGTATAAATCCCAACTGCTTTCGCTACCGCTTTTCTTCTTACGCTTTCGGGTAAGCAGTCATTAGATACCAATGCTTCCAGTTTCCCAAAAGGGCTATAATGGTAAACTGAGCCACTGATGCTCGCATAAGTCATATTTTCAATGGCTTTTTCTCCCGCTTCGCTCACTCTTGCCAAGACCCGTGCTCGAATAGCTTTTGGTAAATTTTTGCTAATCGTTAGTAGGGCTTTGTAATCCCCTTGCAGAACATGATAATCGGTATTTTTCTTCATTGCTTCCTCTCTGACTGCGTCTGGGTAGCTTTCATCCATAGCTATCTTTTCAAGATCAAAAGAAGCACCTGCCTTCCTCGCAACCATAGTTAATCCCGCTTTTCTTCTCTCGTCCTCATTAGGCGAATATTTCGCAATAGTGAGCAGCTGCTCAACGCTCAAAGGTTGTGTGTTTTCCATTATCTGTTCTCTCCAGTTACGATTTCTTTTCTCTTTACAGTGCCTCTGTGAAGAAGAGGAGCAGGATAGTTATGATAATAACACTCCCTACTAATAACGCAGCATGTCTTTTATTTCGCAGCAAAGCGAGGACAAACGCTGCGTATTCCAGTCCCAGTCCCGCCGTTATAAGTGCGCTTGTCATTTTGTAAGCCCAAAACTGGCGATAACAGTTCCTACCCCTAACAAAAAAGTTCCCCATCGTGGGTTGTACGTGACGGAAAGTAAGAACCCCAAACCACCAATAAGCCCCCCAGAAAGGCGGGTCAGGAAATAAATGTCAATTTTTCCTGTTTTATCCATGTGTTTTATCGGGGTGCGTCTTTATTTAAACATTTCGTTGCTTTTCTTCATCTCCTCTTAAACTTCTTCTCCAGCTCTTCGACGGGCAGCTTGATGATGATAGCTCTTCCGTGCGGGCAGGTATAGGGCAGCGTGCATTGCTCTAATTCTGCCAGCAGCTTTTCCATCTGCGGGATGCTGACTTCATCGCCGGCTTTGACAGAAGCCCGGCAGGCCATGCGGGTGATAATCACTTCCTGCGCCTGTTCCAGAGAGTTCTGCTGTTCTTCCAGCGTCGCCAGAACAGCATGCAGCAGTTCTTTGGGCTGCACTTTCCCAAAGACCGTGGGAATGGTTTTCAGCACATAACTGCGTTTGCCGAAAGGCTCCAGCGCAAAGCCCAGCTTTTCCAGCTCTTCCTGCTTTTCCTGCAGCAAAATAGATTCAGCCGGAGAAACGTCCAGCACCTCTCCCTGCAGCAGCTGCTGCACGGCAACAGCCTTGTTCATATACTGCTCCATGAAGCGCTCGTACAAGACCCGCTCCTGCACAACATGCTGGTCGATGAAGACGATGCCTCCGTGCGTTTCCGCGACGAAGAAGGTCTTGTGCGCCTGGCCGAGCAATTTCAGCGGCGGCAGTTTTCCCTGTGGAGCTAAGCGTTTTTCTGGCTCTTGCTGCGTCTCTTTATGCATTTTTTCTTCCAATGCTGCTTCGCTTTCCGCAGGCGTTGCGGGCAGGGAAAGCCTCAGCTTGAGTTCTTCTTTATTTTTGTTAGGAACAGCGGTCTCTTTTCCATACTTTTCCTCTCTCGGCGCGTCTTTGGCCTGCAGCACCATCTGCTGGCTGGGCTCCAGCACATATTTTGCAACGCCGGTAGCTTTTTTTTCTTTTCGCGAAGAAAAGGTTTTCCTCGGCAAAGCATGCCATTCTTCACTGGCTATATCTACCGTCGGAATGAGGTTATGCTGCTCTAACGTGGCCCGCACGGCCTGGTGCACCGCGTGACAGACCTTTTCTCCTTGCTCGATTTTCACTTCCGTCTTTTGCGGATGGATATTCACGTCGATGGCTCGGGGATCAAGCTCGAGCGCCAGAAAGAACACAGGATGCTGGTGCACGGGCAGGAGCGAATGGTAGGCATCTTCGACCGCTTTGCTCACGTACTCATTCCGCACCCAGCGCTGGTTCACAAAGAGCATCTGCTTGCTTTTGTCTTTCCGGGCCTGCTGGGGCTTGGCGATATAGCCCTTTATGCTGATGCCGGGTTCTTCGGCAAGGACCGGCAGGCAGTCTCTGGCCAGCTCTGCGCCAAATAAAGAGGCAATTCTTTCCCGGACTTCGCCGACGGGAGGCGCGTGCAGCAATTCTTCTCCATCATGCCGCAGCCGGAACCCGGCAAGGGGATTGCTTAACGCATAGCGCAGTACTACATCGACGCTATGCCGGAGTTCGACCGCATCGCTCTTCAGGAATTTCTTTCTCGCCGGCGTATTGAAAAAGAGGCCTTTTACCTCAATGATGGTGCCTTGCTCCACTGCTACACTATCTTTGCTGACGATCTGCCCGCCGATGGCTGCTATACCATAGCCTTCAATCTTGTCTTCCTGCTGGGTGGTCAGCGAGAGCTGAGAAACGGCGGCGATGCTCGCGAGCGCTTCGCCCCGAAAGCCCAGGGTATGGATAGAAAAGAGGTCATCCGCAGAACGGATCTTGCTGGTGGCATGGCGCTCTAACGCTTTGTGGGCATCATCTTTATCCATCCCTTCGCCGTTATCAGTGACTCGAATCAGCGCTTTCCCCGCTTCTTCCAGTTCGACGGTTATTTCTGTTGCGCCGGCATCCAAAGAATTCTCGATAAGCTCTTTGACGATGGAAGCAGGCCGTTCTATGACTTCGCCGGCCGCGATTTTATTGATGACTGCCTCCGGCAGGAGCTGGATCTTTCCCATGGGGTTATTAGTGGGAAAAGAATATTTAAAGACTGTTGTGGTGAGAATATATCATCTAAATAGTGAATGGCTGATAGTTCTGCTAATCTAAATTTTTGTAAATATTCTTTCGGTGTCCGATAAGCGTTATTTTTATCGTATTGTTCCCGGGATCAAGACCAGCAATAACCCGATAATCTCCAATGCGGAGTTTATAGTCGGTTCTTCCTGTTAATCGCTCAAAGAAATGGAACGGGCTCTCTTTGGTTGCAATGACCTTGTTGAATATCCTTTCTCTTATGTCTTTGGGTAATTTTTGGAGAAACGTTATCGCTTCCTCATCGAAGATAATTTCATACATGAAGACCGAGCCTCTTTCGTGCTTCCGCTTCGGTCAGAAACTTCCCTTTTTTAATTCTTTCCCGTGCTTTTTCAATAGCTCGAATGGTTTCTTGGCTGAGCTCTGGCTCGGTTTTGCAGGTTCTGGCTATAAATACCACTTTCTTAATAACTTCATCATAACTCTCATTTCGATATTCTCGAAAATGGTCAAGTTCAAGCTTGGTATCTTCGTGGATCTTTAGAGTTGTAGTGGGGTTCATGGTATTGTTTACTCTGGTATACCTGAGTATATTTAAACTTTTTGCTGAAATTATTCACTTCACACATCGATACTTTAAAATAGCCGGCGGGTGTTTGTTGTGGTTATGTTTCACCTAACACTCTATCAGCTTGAAGGCTGCCCGTACTGCGAACTGGTCAGGCAGAAATTGGACGAAAAAAAGCTTGTGTATGAAACAGTTGATGTTCCCCGCGACCGTAACGACCCCTTGCGCCGGGAACTCTTTGAGAAGAGCGGTGTTCCGACGGTTCCGGTGCTGCGGATTGATGACTTTTATTTGGGAGAATCAGCGGAGATTATGGCCTATGTGGATGAGCGGCTTTGAGGCTTATTTACTCTCTCCATCCGTCTCTTAATCTTCTTCTTCAGCTTTTCCAATTCTCCATTAATATCGCAATTAGTGAGTAAGATTAGACCTTTTTCATCAAAGAGGTCAGAAAAGAATTCGTACGCTTTTTTCATGGTCTCTCCCGTACTCACGTCTTCATCAAAGAGGACTGGGATTCTTCTCTCAGCAGCTTCCCGTAAAAATTTCTCTTCCCGTACAGAAACGCGGGGGAAGTAGTCACTATGTTTATCCGTCGAGAACCGCACAACGTAGAAAATGGACTTTTTCCTCTTCTTTTTGGCTGCTCGCAGATACACGTCCATGCCGGCTGCTACGCCACCATGCCCCAAGGCAATGAAGAGAACATCGTCATTTCCTGTTTCTCGGGCAAGCCGTAATGCGGAGGCTTGCGACAAGTGAGGGGCAGATGCATCCCAGGTCGTCGAATCATGCCGTTGGCTAATACTCGTCGACCGGAGCATTCCCTCATGCGGCGTGGTGTGCAGATATTCGCGGAAAGCTTGGGTAGCTGCCTGCAGTTTCTGCGGTTCTTGGTAAGCTCTGAGGGCATAGGCAATGGCTTCCTGCACGGCATCTTCTAACTGATGCTTGGGGGATTGTATTTTCTGGTCCACCACAGCTCGGATGACTCGGGGCGGGTGCAGAACAAAATCGGCATAATCCGCTGTTGCCAATTCTGGGACAGATGCAATCGATTCCAATTGAATTAATATGTTCTCTAAAGAGCCGGAATACCGCATACGTTCAGAGCCGAGTAAGCGGTAAGCGCTTTGCAGGGTTTCAAAAGGGGAGTGGTAGGCCATGGATTGGAAGTGTAATCTAAACAGGCTTCAGAAAGAGTCATTTTTTAAACTTTTTGTTTACTAATCACTTACCAGTAGAATAATGTCATTTTATTTTTCCATACCAAAAGCTCCCAACGAAGCCTGCTCCGGCATCCTCTTCACCTGCAATTTCCGCAGCATGTCATCGTCCCGCTCCAGAATCTCCTGCACTTCTTTTGCTCTCCGTACAACATCCTGCGGCAATCCCGCCAACTTCGCCACATGCACGCCATAACTCTTGTCCGTCCCTCCTTCGATAAGCTTCCGTAAAAAGACGATTTCGCCCGCCGTTTCCTTGACCGCCACATTGTAGGGCTTAATCCGCGGGCATTTTTCGGCCAATTTATTGAGCACATGGTAATGCGTGGTAAAGAGCGTCTTGGCTTTTATCCTATTATGCAGATGCTCAGCAACACTCCAGGCAATGGCTACCCCATCAAACGTGCTTGTTCCCCGGCCAATCTCATCGATGATCAGCAGGCTGCGCTCCGTGGCGTTATGCAGGATGGCAGCGGTTTCCTGCATTTCGACCATGAACGTGGATTGCCCGGCGGCTAAGTCATCAGATGCTCCCACGCGGGTAAAGATTCTGTCCACCAAGCCTATAATCGCTTTCTCCGCGGGCACGAAGCTGCCCATCTGCGCCAGCAGGACAATCAATGCGGTTTGCCGCAGGATAGTGCTTTTTCCGGCCATATTAGGTCCCGTAATGAGCAGCATTTCGCCCGGATTCAGCAGGATATCATTGGCCACAAAGCGCGGCTCTTTCTGCTCGACGACGGGATGCCGCCCTTTGGTGATCTGCAGCACGTTCTCTGAAACAAACTGCGGCCGCACATAGCGCTGCTCTAATGCCACTTTCGCGAATGCGCATAGCACATCGATGAGCGCGAGAGCTGCAGCAGCTTCCTGGATGGCTTCCGTCTTCTCCGCACAGCGTTGTATAAGCTCTTGGAACAATTTGTACTCGAGTGCTTCAATCTTCTCCTGTGCCCCCAGAATTTTCTCTTCTTCCTGCTTCAGCTCTTCCGTGATATAGCGCTCTCCATTGACCGTGGTCTGTTTGCGGATATAGTGGGGTGGAATGAGATGCGCATTTTTCTTGGTGATTTCGATATAATACCCAAAGATATTGTTATAGCCAATGCGCAACGTCGGAATGCCCGTCTTTTCCCGCTCTTGCTGCTCCAGCGCCTGCAAGTACTGTTTGCTATTGCTAGCCAGTTCCTGCAGCTGCCGCAGCTCTTCATGGTATTCTTTTTTGATGATGCCGCCTTCCCTGACGGAAAGAGGCGCATCTTCCCGTACCGCGGCTTCCAGCAGGGTGGCCAGCTCTTGCAGACTATCAATTTCAGCAACAGTCCTGAGCAACAGGCTGCGGCACCGCGGTATTTTTTCCTGCAGCCGGGGTAGTTGCTGCAGCGTATTTTTCAGTGCCAGCAGATCTCTCGGCGTGGCGGTCCCATAGTTCGCCCGGCTGATCAGCCGTTCCAAGTCGGACGTCCGTTGGAGAAGGTCCCGCAGCTCTTCCTGGAGGATGACTTGTGACTTCAACTCGCCGACAGCATCTAACCGCTGTTCGATCCGCTCCCGCTGCAGCAAAGGGGCTTTGAGCCACTGCTTGAGCAAGCGCCCACCCACGGCGGTAACTGTTTTATCCATGACAGAAAGCAGCGTTCCTCGCAAGGAGCCATCACGAAGATTTGTTAGCAACTCGAGATTTCGGAAGGTGCTGCTGTCCAGCAGCATGGTGATAGTGTTGCTGCGGAGAGAGAGCGTCTTGAGATGCGACAAGCTGTTCTTCTGCGTTTCTTTGAGATAGTGCAGGAGTGCGCCAGCTGCTTTGACATTTGCCGGCTTATCTTGCAGGCCAAAGCTGTCCAGCGAAGAAACGGAAAAATGGTCGAAGATAGACTGCTTCGCCTTTTCCAGCGAGAAAAAATAGTCTTCTACGGGCTGCAAGAAGCAGCCGCTCGCCTGGAGCCGCTGCACGAACTGCTGGTTCACGCCCAAGCTCTCTGGCAAAAGGCATTCTTTCGGCTGCGTCCGGGCAATCTCGTTGAGCACCTCTTGCTCCGTGGGCAGCAGCGTGGTAAAGAATTCTCCCGTCGAGAGATCGCAGGCGGCGAGAGAAAAGCCAGTATCGGTGCTCGTTACGGCAACGATGTAATTATTCTCTTTCTCTTCCAGCAATGATGATTCAATGACCGTTCCTGGTGTGACGATGCGGACCAAGCCGCGCTTGACCAAGCCTTTGGCCTGCTTGGGATCTTCCAGCTGTTCGACAATGGCCACTTTGTAGCCTTTCTTCACGAGCCTGCCGAGATACGTTTCGAGGGCATGGAAAGGCACGCCGGCTAACGGAGCTTGCTTTTCCCCTTTTCCTCTGGCGGTGAGCGTTATCTCTAACTCCCGGGACGCGGTAATGGCATCTTCATAGAACATCTCATAGAAATCACCCATGCGCAGCATGACGACGCAGTCCGGATGCTGCCGCTTCACGTCCTGATACTGGCGCATGCCAGGGGTGAGCTGCTCTGTGGGGATGGAAAGGACACTTTCGGCTTGTTGATTCTTGGTGTTTTCGGTATTCACGTGCTGTGGGGAGAAAAGGATGATTTAAAGATTGTTATAGGAGAATGGTGGTATGGGCGGCGGGGTATGAAGTTGCAATGACCGCAAAAGCAGTTTTGAACAAGAGAACACAAATCTTTATAAAAAATAGTGCGGAGCAAGTCCTTATGGCTGCACTTGTTCTGCCAACCTATGAATGCCTGGTTCCAGATAGTATCTATGGCCGAGATGCAGATATGATCCTCTCTGAAGACGATACGATTGCCGCCACGCAAATAGCCCGGCTTTCCCGCTTTGTGATGCCCCGGTGCGATGAAGTTTTGGCGTATATCAAATCAACGGCACAAAGCATCCCTCTTGATGGTCCCGAGAGCGAGCCGCAAGAAGATGATTCAGATCTGGCCTATTCTTTGAAAATGCTGCCTTCCGATGCGATTCCGGATATTGCCCAAGGCGAGGAAAGAACGATGCATCTTCTTCAGAGGCATTACAGCCCCAATCAGTTGCAGCCGGGAAAGGCGTACCTTCTGTTCTCATCAGACTTGGTGCCTGAAGAGGCCTTTTCTACGGTTAAAAAGTACTGGGAAGAGCAGGGAAAATCCGAAGGGGAGGCTTTTGTCTATCAGATAGCTATCGATGAATCCAGAGCTGCTTTCGGTGCAAAAACGCAATCCTGGGACGTTTTTATACGACTGGCAGAAAACAGTGCTTTTCCGGAGCGTTCCGAGCTGGAGTATCTGTTGGCTCGGGAAGTGCGGGATTCTGCGGTGATTCGTCTCAGTGGCGATATCCCTGATTATCAAACTGTTGTTGAGCATGTTGGTCATCTCTCCACGGCACTTTCTTCACCGAAAAAAGTTGCTCAGGTTAACGACCGCTCCTCGGCGTATCTTGAACAGTCGGCGACGGCCATTATTAATACTCTACTGAGCCTGCGGGCCGCAGGACAGCTCGTTCGGAAAATTGTTGGGGGGATGCAGGACGCTCTTCAGCAGGATGATGCTCCAACGGCACCTCTTGCTCCGGCCGATAAGAAGAGACTGAACTGAAGCGCCAGGCGAATACAAACATTTAAATTAATCTTCTTCTTTATTTCGTCTATGCCGTGGTACGAGAAAAGGTGGTGGAAGAAGCTGGTCGGCGGGAAGGCCGAACGGGAAAAGCTTGAACCTTTGAAAGATATTGAAGCCCTGCTGGAATTCTTGGAAAGCTTGCCCAAAGAAAGCCAGCGCCTGCAAACAGACCTTCGCGCTCTAGAGGAGCTGGAAAGCGAATATGCCGTGGCGCGGAAAGAATTGCAGCAGACGAACCTTAAAGCGCAAGCGAAAGCTTTGGATACGCTCCTGGAGCGCATGGAATTCTTTGAAAATGATGCCGCTCTGGCAGGCATCCGCATGCAGCGGCTAGCGGAAGCGTTCCTGCATCGGGCGCAGGAAGCAGGATTGAAAGGATTAGTTAAAGAGAAGAGAAAGAAAGCGGCGTGGAAGATGCGGTGGTGAGGCTGCTTTTTCTCATCTCAAGTATCTCTTTATCTCGCTGCGCTCGCCTATTGGCTTTTTGGGATTAATGGTCGCTTCATTCAAGTAATTCTTTTGGAACTTTAAACTCTTTATCAGAAAACACAATTTCTTCACAAGTAGAAATACATCTTTTGCACACACCCTTCATAAAGTTATACTTTTGTATGATCTCCTCACTCTGAACCGAAGAGCCATATCTTGCTTTTTCTCGTTCATCCACATCAGTCTCTTCCTCTTTTTCTTTGTACACCATAATTCTGTCAATAAACTCATCATCATAATCAATCAGGCTTTTATCTTTCACATAGCGCAAAAACAAAGCTGTGCATTTCTGGCTTCTGCTCTCAATACCAAACTTTGCTAAAATGGCTAGAGCACAATAATATTGACTGTAGAACCATTCTTCGGGGATCTTGTAGTCCAGCCGTTGCTTCTTGTAAAGTTCGCACAACTGTAAATTTACTTTTGCTTTTTGGACATACTCCTCGGCTCTCTTATCATCTCTGCCCACAAAAAGCAGTCCTTTGTGCTTTTTTCCTTTTTCTTCTTCTTTCCTTGCCAGGGAAAAGCACTCAAAAACTTTTGGTTTGATTGTCATTTTGCTATCCCCCTCATAAACGTAACAAATTTATCTTGTCCAAATAGGATCACTCCTTTTTTAACGGCATCTATAAAAGCTTTGTTTTGCTTTTTGAGCTCTGCTTTAAACTCACTCTCTATAACATGGATGGAATGAATTTTTTTCGATTGTGTTTTCTGGGCTTTCTCAAGAACTGTATGTATTTTAACGAAGTTCTTCTTAGAAGCGATCCCTAAAATATCAATATCATTTGCCTGTCGTGAAGATGATAAAATACTCCCATACAGAATTACAAAATCTGTTATTCTCTCTAACTCTATAAAATTAACCTGCCACCGCCTCTGCTTTAAAGCTTCTTCTGTTAGATAAAGAGATAACAATTTTTCAACAAGCGGATTCTCCCAGTTCAATGTTATTATAAATGCACTTGTTTTACCATTTCCGACATTCTTTAAGAGAACATATTTACTCCCCTCTAACTTTTTGAGAATCTTCCAAATACCAACACGGCTTAAGGCCAATTCTTTTGCTAAAAGAGAAATGGTGTGCATACTATAACAGTCTTTTAAGAGGTGAAGAAGTACGCTTTTCGTGGCTACATTGCTTGTTACCATGTTGTTAATAACTGTTAACTGTTGGTTAATATATAAAGCTTTCTATTGCCCTCTTTTCCACGACTACTTTTTATTTTTGGTGCCCATCTTCTCTGGTTAGCAAGAAGCAGGATTGAAAGGATTAGTTAAGGAGAAGAGAAAGAAAGTGGCGTGGAAGATGCGGTGGTGAGTGTTCTTTGTCTCTTCTCAGGTATTTCTTGACGTCGCTGCGCTCGACTATTGGTTCGGGGCAATTAATTCCAGTTGAAAGCAAACATGCTTCTTTTAGGCAGATATGTATTTTTATGTATTATGAATTATAAATTACCAAAAATTCTGAGTAAAGTAATAGTAAGTACCATCGTAAGCAACACCAACACCTAGATGACTGTATTGAGAATCTAAAATATTGGCTCTATGGCCAGGACTTCTCATCCATGATTTTACTTGAGCTTTAGCAAGACTTTCAACATCATTAGAAACATAACCAATACCAGTAACATCTCCTGTTGGCATCATTCCAATATTCTCAGCAATACCAACACTATATGAACCCCCGCCAAGAGGTTTTGTTTTAGTAAAACCCATTCTACTAGCCCTAGCTGTTGGATCTTCACTATCCGGATTAATATGGTCAAAAAAGTTTCTTTGAACCATATCTTTACTATGTGATTGTGCAATTTCTCCAAGTTTATCATCAAATTTTAGCTCATTTAATCCTTCTTTACTTCTTTCAATATTGGAATATTTAAATACCGCTTTTTCCAATTCATCTATTGACACAGGTTTTACTCCTAAAAATTTACCTGCATCCTCAGCAACATCACTTACAACATTAGAAGCCTCCTCAAAAGTAAATGAGAATGGTGAAAATTTACCAAAATCAGTTTTTTCATAAGTTTCTATAACTGGATTAAATATACTGCTCCTATTTTGATAAACAAAAAACAACAAAATAATCAAGACTATTGCCAAAGCCCACTTAAACCATTTTTTTTGTTTCCTAATAAAATAACGAACACTCTTGTATAATCTCATTAAATATTTAACAAAGAAAAATGCTCCAACTACCAACAAAGAAGAACCAACTTTTAGAAATATTAAAACAATATTATTTAATCTTTCTAAATTAGCATAAACGATGCTCATTAAAATTCCGATCACTACAAGAATGAATAGATTCTTGAGCAACGGTTTGTAATTATAATGACTACTATTTATTTTTGATCCTCTAAAAAATTTCCAAGTCTTGTATTTTGTGTTTCTCCACAATCTTTTTGCTTTAAGATGAATTGGAAGATCATGTTCTTTAAAGTGGTATGTTGGGTTAGAATATTGGTGTTCCTGACTTTTCTCATCACTTCTCCATTCATGTAGAGCTTTTTTGAATTCTCTAGTAGAATCAGTATCTTCGCTTTCCCATCTCTTCCTGTCTTCTTTAGAGATTTTAACTTTTCTTAATCCCCCAGTGTGGCCTATCTCTTTACCCATTTTAAAAAATAATTAGAATTACATTATAAATTTAACTTTTAGACCCCGATAACTCCTTAACTACTATGACTAATAACTGAACTTTGCCACGAAAAACTTCTCGCTAACGCTCCAACCTCCGCATAAAGCGGAGGGGACTTAACTCTAATTAATCGCACCGTTCAAAAACCCCCCCAAAAACAGAAAAGAAAAATAAAAAACCCCAGAGCGTTTCCGCCCTAGAGCACAATCATCGGCGACATCCTGTCTTTGTCCTTCTCTTCATCGAAGTCCGTGACGATGGATTCCGTCGTCAGCACCATCGCCGCGATGGAAGCAGCGTTCTGCACGCCGCAGCGGACGACTTTCGTCGGATCAATCACGCCCGTCGCAAAGAGGTCTTCAAAGACGTCTTTCTTGGCATTATAGCCGACATTCTCATTCGTTTCCGTCCGCAGCCGTGCGACCACTTCGGCACTCTCTTTGCCGGCATTGCCAGCGATCTGGCGCAGGGGCTCTTCGAGCGCTCTCCGAACGATATCCACGCCGATCTGCTGGTCGCCTGGTAAGGAAAGCCGCTTCAGCACTTTTGCCGCATGCAGCAGCGTCAGCCCGCCGCCGGGAATCACGCCTTCTTCGACGGCTGCCTTGGTCGCATTCAGCGCATCATCGATCCGCATCTTCTTCTCTTTCATCTCGGTCTCTGTAACCGCGCCGACCTTGATCACGGCCACGCCGCCGGAGAGTTTTGCCAGGCGCTTCTTCAGGTCTTTCTTCTTGTACTCCATGTCTGCTGCTTCGACCTGCATCTCCAGCATCTTCCGGCGCTGGTCGATGTTGCTCTTGGCGCCTTTGCCTTCGACGATGACGGTCTTGTCGCTTTCGACTTTGATCCGCCGGGCGGAGCCCAGCCATTCCTCATCAAAGTCCTCGAGCTTCATGTCTTTCTGCTCGCTGACGACTTTCGCTCCGGTTAAGATAGCGATATCTTCCAGCATCTCTTTCTGCTCGTCGCCAAATCCTGGGGCTTTGACCGCACAGACTTTCAACGAGCCGCGGATGATGTTCAGGATCAACGCCGTCTGCGCTTCCCCGTCGATATCTTCGGCTACGATGAACAACGGCCGGCCTTCGCGGGCCGCTTTTTCCAGCACCGGAATCAGCTGCTTGACGGTGCTGATCTTCTTGTCCACCAGCAGGATGTACGGCTCTTCGAACTCGGCGAGCATCTTCTCGTGGTCCGTTACCATATAGGGCGAGATAAAGCCTCTTTCAAATTGCATGCCTTCCACCAAATCTAAACTGGTTTCCATGCTCTTGGCTTCTTCGACGGTAATCACGCCGTTATTGCCCACTTTCTCCCTGGCATCGGCAATCAGCTTGCCAATCTCCTCATCGTTATTGGCAGAAATGGTCGCTACTTGCACGATCTTCTGCTTGTCTTTGACCGGCACGCTTTTCTCTTTCAGATTGCGGACGACTTCTTCCGTCGCTTTCTCGATGCCCCGCTTGACGTCCATGGGGTTGGCTCCGGAAGTGATATTCTTCAGCCCTTCGGTTA
>CAZOPZ010000010.1:0-13668 GCA_964582035.1 uncultured Methanosarcinales archaeon
GTGATCAGCGTCCATTTCAGCTTCTCTTTGAAGGGCAGGAGCTTCTTCTGCTTTGGCCCGCGGACTTCCGGCAGGTGAAACAGGATGCGGTCAAGGATTGCCATTTTTCAGAGGACTCACCATAACGCGGAAAGGCGCGAGGAGCAGACATGCGCAGGCTTACGCTCCTTCTCATTCTTTTGCTGCTTCTGCAGGCGCTTTTGATGCCGGCTTTTGAGGAGCTTCAGCCGTAAGGACTTCTCCGCCGGCAGCCTGAACTTTTTCCGCCGCCTGGGTACTGCAAGAAGCAACCGTAAACTTAAACTTTCCGCTTACCGTCCCGGTACCGAGAAGCTTATCGTACCCCATTGCTTTCAGGTCGATAGCCACTACACCGCCTTCCTGCCGGGCTTTCCCCTCTTTCAGCAAATGGGAAACAACTATTTTGGTAAAGAAACCCACATTGACCGCACGAATCTGCACCAGGCGGCTTCTTCTGCGGAAGCCTCGTTGGGCACCAATGCGCTGCTCCGGCAGCTTCAGCCCGGCTTTCTTCTGGCCAGCACGCTTTCCCGTTCCCGCCATGCCCTTGCCGCCCCGGCTTCCTGCGCCACGGCGCTTCTTTCCCGAGCCGCCGCCATGGCTTCGTGAGCCGCGGTACTTGACAACTTTTTTTCTTCGGATGACGACCATTTTATTGGAGACCTCCCAGGAAAGCATTCAGTATGCCGGTGCTCAAGAGAAAAACCATGAACAGCAGCATGAGGAAAAAGGCCAGCACCAGAGGGATGACATACATGGCTATCGCTTTGGCCCGCGAAATGCCGTGTACTCCCTGTGTCCCGATGATCAAGAGGATTAACGACCATATTTGCCCGGCAAAGCCGAGGAAAGGAATCCAGCCCAACAGCATTGCTGGTGTTCCGGCATATGCGCCCAGCTCATACGTTTTCCCATACCTCTGTTTTCCGCCGAATAGCAAGATCCAAACATGCAATAAGCCGGCATAAACAAAGCTTAATCCCAGTCCGAACACGTAGGAAAAGAGAGCATTGCGCACCAGAGCCCCGCTCGTAAATAGTCCAGGGAAATTTGCTCCAATAATGGACATCATGTTCTGCATCAGAGGAAAAAAGGCTGAAAAGAAGGTCAAGGAAGCGAGCAAACCGAACAAAGTGCTGACGAGCGACAGCAATGCAAAGTACCCAAACGCAAATCCCAGCTGTTCTTTTCCTTTTCCGACATTCCGGAAAAAAGCAGTGGGTTCCGTTACAACCCGCTTGATAACGTGAAAGATATCCATGGTCTTCTCCAACTTATAACATCCTCTTCAACAGGTCATTCATCTTCTCGCCCCGATAGCCCAGAGCGCCGCCCGCCCGGAAAGCGACTTTGATGCCTTTCCGCCCAAAGCCTTTCTGCGGCGGCTGCAAGGCGAAGTACGGCTTGTACTTCTTTCCATTGTAGTCGAACGTGCGGTGATAGGAATATTTCCCTTTACTATCCGTTAATCTCCCTTTATATAGCTGCCCCCGCTTTTCCACTAACTCCCTCTCCATGTCCGGAGTGATCTCGCCCCAGGTCAGATAATCTTTGGCCTGCTGCAGCATGCCCCGCACACTAGGCGTGTCGGCAACGACTACGCAATGGTTCTTGCGGTCCAGGCGGAGCAAGCGCAGTGTCCCTTTGACGACCTCCCGCCCTTTGGCAACTCCCCGAACGAGGACAATGGCCAGTTTCTTGGTGTTCTTTTCCGAAGCAGAAGGGGAAGTTGCCATGGTATTTTTCTCTACGCAGGAAGCGTACTAGCCTCCGCAGCGATTTGGTCTTTTGGCATCACAATATCCGTATCCTCACTCCTTTCCGTTTGTTTAAGCTTTCCTTCTGCCAGGCCGAAGGCAGCAACGTCTTCTGGCCGTATCTTCACTTCTGAAAGTTTCCGCAGCGCATCCATCAGCGCCATGACGCTGTTTATCTTCGTGCGGGTCTGCCCCCGGCTCTTGCTCCAGATATCTTTTATGCCTGCTAATTCCAACACCTTAGCGCACTCTTTCTCGATACATAACCCTTTTCCTTTAGGAGCAGGGAACAGCAGCATACGGACGGATCCGCATTTTCCCTCGACGGCAAAAGGGATGGATCTCGGCTCTTTGGAAGCCGATTCCCAACTGCCGGAGCCGCGCCGTATTTGAATGATGTTCAGGCGGGCTTTCAAGCGGGCCTTATCGCGGGAAGGAACCGTCTCTTTGCTTTTTCCGAAACCCACGCCCACATAGCCATTTCTATTGCCGACAACCGCACAGACGGTAAAGCGTGGCTTGTTCCCTTCCTGCGTTTTCTTTTGCGTCTGGCGGAATATTCTGCGCTGCCCGCCGCCAAACTTTCCTTTGGCCTGCCCGATGAGCAGCAGCTCTTCTTCAAGATTCGGTAACAATGTATCCACGATCTCCGGCTCCAGAATGCGCTGCCCGGAAGCAAAGATTTCCGCAATATCCGTGATGACACCAGCCTGCACTTTCCTGCCGAGCTCGGTAACCGGCTTCCATTCCTGCTCTGGAGCAGGAACTTCTTTTTCTTGAAGGATCTCCTTCGGCACTTCTTCGGGCAAGACTTCTTCAACAGCTACGGGTGCCGGTTGTTCGTTTGGTGTGGTCATTTTTTGGTATAGAGTTTCTTTCCTTTTTTTTACTTCGTTCCTTTCTTCGTTTTTTCTTTCTGCTCCTGCTTCGGGGAAACGCCTAGTTTCTTGCAGAGTGTTTCCCACTGTTCGGGCAGGCTCTCCACACGGAGGCCATTTTTTAAATATTCCGCGAACTGTGAAGCTCCATCATTCTCTTTCTTTCCAGCCGCCTGTGCCGCAAAAGCCGCAATGTGCTGGCCGCGTAACCGTTCCGGCGAGGGAAAGATCGCTTCCCCATGAGGGATGTGCAACCCTGCATCCAGAGCCCCCTGCAAAAAAGCAAAGAGCCGTCCCCGGGGCAAAGGCGTTGCCAGCCCCGTATCAAAGATAGCTTCTTTGTGCCCTTTGGCGAGAGCCGCTTGGGCAGCAAGAACCCCCATGAGGTATGCTGCAGGAAGATTGGCAGCGGAAAATTTCCAGCCGAGTTTGCGCAGTGCAGCGGCATCTACTGCCGCTTCGACACGATCTCCGGAAGGCTGAAACGTCACGAGCTGCGCCTGGATCTGTTTATTGCTGAAGCGGGCCACCAGCCGCGGCTTTCCTGATTCCAGAAGCCGCCGGCGCTTGGCGTAATTCGTCCGGCCTTCCCGCTTCCTGCGGTAGGCTACTGGTTTTGTTTTGGTATGGATCATGGTATTTGGTCTTTTATGGTAGGTTTTTATTGTCTTTTTTATTCTTTTTTTTATTTTATAAGCCCGTCGCTATTTTCCTCTCTGAAATGAGCGGCTGTTTTTTAAAGAGCTGCTGTTCCGTCAAATACAGCTTCAGATGGCGCTTGTTTCTGAAAAATCCGCCTTTGGACTTTCGATATACTTGCCGATAATCACCTGAAGCCAGCAGCCCTTTGTCGCGGAGCATCTTCAAAAAAATGCGCTGGACGCGGATTTTTGCCATCCATTGCTGCTTTCTGGGAACGGTAGCATACTTGGCTCCCCGCTGGCTGCCCCGGCCTTTCCGCCGGCCTTTCCGCTTTTGCACAGCGATCTTTCGGGCTCGCCCCCGGGATTGCTCCGAAGAGGCAGCTCGATAGATTTTTCCGACGGCGATCAGCCCCCGCATATCCGAACGGGTAATCGCTTTCTTCACGTCCTCCAGGGCATCTTCCCGAAAGCGAATCTTTCCGGACGAAGTCTTCAGGATCTTTGCCGCCAATTTTTTTTTAGTGTTCATGGGAGTAAAGGATTTTGAGTGGATGGAGTTTTTTGTTTTTGTGGAGTTTTTGTTTCTGGCAGGCCATTCTTATTGTCGTTTGGTGATGGTTTGTTCCATCATTTTTCGCTCTTCTTCATGCTTCTTCTCAAGCTCGCTCTGAGCTCCTTCGGCAGCTTCAGGTGCTTTCGTTGGCCCGGCTTCGGGGGCTTTTTCATTTTTTTTCTCCGCTGCTTTCTTCTTTTCCCGTTCCGCAGCTTTCTGGCCTTTCTCTTGCAGCCTTTCCTCTTTCCGTTTTTTCCGCTGTGCAAAAGCGTCTTCAAGCTCTCGGAGCGTTTTGGCAACATCACGAGCATTCAGGACGGTAATGCTCTTCTGCTGCGCCAGGCGAAGCAGCTGCACCCGGGTTTTCTGGCCCAGAGTTCCGGCGAAAAGTGCGCCTTGCTCCGGCGTCAGCGCTTCCAGTTGCGCTACGGTGTGCACGACGACTGCTTCCAAACCGCTAGGATGCAAGCCCCGTACGGCACGTGGCGATCGGTATCCCGGTGAAGGCCGGGCAGGCCTGCCCCCTTGCCCCTCGCGGAAAGCGGAGCGTCGGCCTTGCGGATAGCGCCATCTCTTCTTCACGGCAGGAGTGACTTTGGCATCAGGAGTAACAAATGCGGGCTTCCGCTTTTTGAGAGCAGCCCGGACTGCCAAAAGCCTCTTTCGCTGTTGTTCAGTTCCCGATGGTTGTATTTTTTTAAGGGTCATCTTAGCTGGCTCTCACTGCTTTCTTGGTGATGTAACATCCATCTTGGAATACCCGGCGATCGCGGTTCGTGATCCGGCAGAGCTGTTCGATGCGTCCCGCCATCTGGCCAGCCGCTTCTCGGTCCGCACTGCGGACGATGATCTCTGTTCCCTGAATCTTCACCTCAACATAAGGAAGCAAGGCTACTTTTCGGGGCACGGCCTCGCCCAGGAAATTCTTTATGACGAATTCCTGCCCGGCAACAGCCACGTTCATGGGGAAATGCCCGGAGCAGATCTTGAGCGTGTATTCATACGGCTCCTCAACACCCCGGACGAGATTGCGCAAATGGGCCTGAAATGTTCCTACGATTTTCTTTTCCCGCTTAGTGGCCTGCTCCGCGGAAAGGACGATCTTCCCGTCCCCGACCTGGATATGCACTCCGGGGTGCAGGAACTGCCGCCGCACTTCTCCTTTGGGCCCTTTAAGGGTGATGAGCGCTCCAGCTTGGGATGCCGTAACGCCTTTTCCCAGGACAATTTCCTCGCGAAGATTTTCTTTCATGGCAAAGAGCAGACGCACTTAATAGCAATAAGCGACGAGCTTTCCTCCGATTTGTTTTTCTTTCGCTTCACTATGGCTCATCAGCCCCCGGGATGTGGAGACCAGCAGGACACCGAAGTCCTTGGCCGGCAGGAAGCGCTTTTCCCATTTCTCGAAGCCGTCGCGCTTCGTCGAAAAGCGGGGCTTGATGACACCGCACTTATTGATGTTCCCCAAGAGCTGCACCGTCAAGAGATTGCCTCGGCCATCTTCTTTCTCTGCAAAGCCGCCCAGATAGCGGTGGTTCTGGAGAATGCCCAGCACGGTCTTGATGAGGCGTGAAGCAGGCTTGATCTCTACTTCCCGCTTGCCTACGCGTTCCGCGTTGTAGATTTTGGCAATCGCCGCTGCTAAAGGGTCGTTGAACATGGTCTTTTCCTCGTTAGCTGTATTTTTTGAATCCTAATTGCAAAGCCATCTCCCGGAAGCAATGCCGGCAGAGGTGCAGCCCATACTTGTTGATGTGCGCCCCGACATTGCCGCAGGTGCGGCACTTCCGTAAAGCATAGCCACAAGAGCGCTTCTTGGGCTGGTTAAACTTCAGGAACTTGGCTTTCTTTATGGGCTTCGCATTCAGTTGGGTAAACGCTTTTCGGTAATCGCTGGCGGTCATGGTGTTGCTCTTTGTTTTTTGTAGGTTTTTGGTATGCAGTTGTTTTTTTAATTTTGCTTGAGTTGGGTTGACGTTGATAGTGCTTTCGTTTTATTTTTTTATGAAGGGATAGTGACCCCCAGATTTCTGACAAACATTATCGCCTCTTGCTTGGTGACCTGATGGGATTTCCCAACGCACATCGGCCGGATTTTCCGCCGTTTTATCCGATAGCCGGGCCGCTCTATCGTGACGGCCACTTCCCATCCTAAAATCTTGAGGTCGGGATCGTACTCTAAGCCTTCGATATCAACATACTCGGGAATGCCAAACGAAAAATTTCCGCGCTCGTCAAAATGGGATGCGGCAAGCGTAAACTCTTTGGCAGCCAACAGGCGGCGTAAAAGCGCTTCGGTGCCTTTTCGGACGGTCACTTTGCCGCCGATAGCTAAACCCGGCCGCAAGCCCCAGCCAGGAATTCTTTTTTGCGTGATGGTCTTTACCGGTGGCACGGGAGACAGCCGTTCCAAGAGCTTTAGGCCTTTCTTCAGCAGCTCTTCATCTTTTCCTGCGCCCACATTCAAGGTAATTTTGGCAATATGGATGGCTTTCATGGCGTTCGCTGCGGAAATCTTTTCCCCGACTGCTGTTCCGGATGGTTGCGCAGGTGTCATGGTATCTGTTTATCTTTCAATGGTTTATCTTTCAGGCTTTCTTTGCGGAAACCTGTATCTTTTCTTCTTTGCTGCCGATGGCAAAGAGGTATGCGGTAGCGGTGTCAACTTCTTTGCCAGCAAGGATATAAACGGCTTCTTTCCCTTTGATCTCTTTAAGCGTTCCCAGATCACCGCTGTGCTTTCCCTGGCTCAGGAACACCAAGGCGCCGGGCTGCAAAGGCACAATTTCTTGTGGTTCAAGGGAAGGCAGGCGGAATAAGATGCTATCGCCAACCCGTACCGGCTTTTCGAAGAGGATAGTTTTCCCATCATGAAACTGCAGCTGCACTTTTCCTTGCGGAAGGGTCTTTTTGCCCACCACTTTGCAGATTTTCTTCTCGGCATCTTTCTCAGATATCTGCAGGGGCGTGATGCGCCCTTTCTGGTCTAAGATGAGGCGGTAATACTCTTTCAACTGCGGCAGGGCAATGGCATCAAAAAGGCCGACGAGGAACTGGTGGTCTTTCCGGCGCTTCCCGTCGACGAGCACCTCGTTCTGCTGCAGCAGTTTCTTGACTTCGGTCATCGTTCTGGCTTTTTGCAAAAAGTCCCGCAGCAGCACGCCCAGCGGCAGGCCTAAGTAAAAAGAGTGCGCGCCGGGATTGGGGCGGACGATGAACGGCGCTCCTTTCCGGTCGATCTGCCAGGTCCGTGGCGCCGCGATGCGCTTCAAGTGATTTTTCATGGCCTTGTTTTTTCCTCTGCTTTTTTTGCTCGAGGCTTGAGTTTTTCTTCTTTCAACCCTTTCTTCGCTCCTTCAGCTTTCCTCTTTTCGAGCTTGGCCTTGCGTTTCTTGTCACCCAGGTCTAAATCGATAAGCAGGAGATTGGACGGAGCAAGCGGATACAGCACTTTGGTGCCATCATGCTTGACCAGCTCTACGCCGTGGACAAAAACGCGTTCCCGCTTCAGGTTCACCCGTTCCACCTTGCCTTCTTTTTTCCGGAACTGGCCGCGCAAGATACGCACTTTATCGCCTTTGCGCACTTGCAGCTGGCGGGTGCCATAGACGCTGCGCAACGATGGGGAGAGATGCACGTGGAGCATTTTCTGCTTCACATGCAGCGGCGCGTTATAGCGGTATTTCCGCTGCTTCCGCGGCTGCGTGCTGCGTTTCCAGCTGGTTGAAAAGAGGCGTTTGACCATGGTGTTTGTGTCGTGTTTTTGTTTGTTGTAATGCTCGTTTTTCTTCTTGAGTTGCTTGTTTTTGTTGGTTTTTACTTTTCTAGAGGATCATCCGTGCCACTTTAGCGACGGCCGGCCAGCGCTCTGCAACTTCTTTGGCGATAGGGCCTTTGAATAACGTGCCTTTGGGGTTGCCTTTATCGTCTTTCAGGACGACAGCAGCATTATCTTCAAACTGCACCCGCATGCCGTCCGGGCGGCGATATGGCCGGCGTTGCCGGACAATGATGGCCGGAACCACTTTCTTGCGCATGTCGAGTTTCCCTTTCTTCACTGCGCCTAAGATGAAATCGCCCACGCCCGCAGCCGGAATTCTGCCACGCACCGTCTTGTGGCATTTCACCGATACGATCTTGAGGACTTTGGCGCCGGAATTATCGCAGGTTTCTACGTACGCTTGCGATGGCAGTCCTCGGGTAACGCGAGCTTTAACGGCTTTCATGCAGTGGCCCTCTTGGTTTTCTTTTTCTTCGCTTCTGGCGCAGATGCAGCTTCCACGAGAGGCTGTTCCGCTTTGCCGCGAACCTGAATGATGACATGATGCTTGGTCTTGCTCAACGGCCGGGTCTTAGCGACAAGCACGTCCTGCCCGATCTGGGCATTCAGGCATGCCGGGTTATGGACCCGCAAGCGGGATCTCCGCAGCTCATACCGCTCGTACTTGGGCACGTAATAGTTGCGGCTCCATTCGATGGTTGCCGAGCGGTTGCTGTCCCGCTTGATGACTTTACCGGGATAGAGTTCCCGCTTTATCAAAATCTCCCCGTGGAACGGGCATTTCTTATCGGTACAGGCTTCCTGAGGCGCTGCGATGCCCAGGACGGTTCTTGGTGTTTGATTCATGTTTAGTTTCTGTTTTTTCTATCTGTTTTCTTAGTTTTCTTGGTTGTTTTTCCTTCTTGTTTATCTTTACTCTCTGTTTGTTTGAGCGTGATGGGTCGTTTACCCTTTCAGGCGGTCTTCCGGACGCCGGAGCAGCGTTTTTCCGTCGATTATTTTGCCGGTCCGCACCAGCTTGAAAGCCACGGCGCTTTTCAGCACGGTTTTGATCTTCCTTTCCCGCAGCACGCGGATCGTCGCTTTCGTCTCATCGACAATTTTTCCCGTGATGCCCAGGAGCGACGGGTTCGCCGCTTTTACGACGATAATTTCCTCGCCAATGAGCTCGTGCGGAAAAACTGCTTTTTTCATCTGCGTTCATCCACCAGAAGGCCTGCTCCTGATGGCTCTTACATCACCTCGATGGTCTCTTCGGGAAACCCGAGATCCGCCAGCACCGGCTTTATCCGGTCTTTGTGATTCCCCTGCAGCTCTATCTGGCCGCTCTTGGCCGTGCCGCCGCAGGCGAACTTGGTCTTCAGGCGGCGCGTGATCTCTTCGACATTCGCTTCTTTGCGAATCCCGCCGACGATCGTATAGACTTTCCCGAACTTGCGCTTTTCCGTCTTGACGGTAATCTTCTGCTGCTCCCGCGCAATGACCTCGCACACGCAGAGGTCCTGGGGCAATCCGCACTGGTTACACACACCGACCATAGGTCTTTACGCTGACACCTCTTTGGTTTTTTCTATGATAGCTTCTTTGCTCGTGAGTTTTTCGGTAAGGAGCGTTAATACTCTCGCTACATTCTTCTTGGTCTGCCGCAGTTTTCCCGGATTCGCCGGATTCGCTCCCGTCGCGGCTTGCCCGTTTAATTTCAACAGCTCCTTTTTAAATTCTTTTAAGCGTTCGTGCAATTCCGGTTCCGACAATTTGCGGAGGTCTTTGGTGGTTTTCATTTTCTGTCCTTTTCTTTGTTTTTCTCTTCAGTATATCGAGAACCGTAAGCGAAGGCCCCGATTGCTGCAATAAATCCAAAGATGAAGAGTAAATGATGTGACGACCGATTTGTTAGGAACTCCGATATCATAGCTTTGTAAGCATCACTTCTTGTTATGGCATGTGCTTCTTGGAAGAGAGCATCATACTCATTTTTTAGGCGAAGACATTCATCGGAGAGGGAAACATATCCCCTGTTGACATCTTCACGCTCCCATACATAATAATAATGGCAGGCACTAAGCTCTTCCTCCATTCCATCATGCCACTCAGTTATTTCATCGAGCCTTTGCATCTCCGGAGATTCTCGAATATCATTTGAAATGCCACAAGAGGCGAACTGACTACCGGCACTAGCCAGTGCACCTGTAAGACCACCAACCATTAGTACTTTAGCCGCTCCTTTCGAAATTTTCATTTTTCTTCCTCGGTTTCAATCTTTTCTTTCTGTCCTTCAACAACCGCCGCATCAAGAGCCTTTGCTTCTGCACTCTCTGCACTCGTTTCTTCAATCGCAACCGCCTCTTCAGCCGGAGTTTCTTGCTTCACTTCCGCAACTGCACTTTCCATTGCGATTTCCTCTTTCACTTCTTCTTTTTTCTTCTTCGCAGGCCGTTTCCTTTTCGGCTTTTCCGCTGCTGCTTTCTCATCTGCAGCTTTTTTCTCTTTCTCGACAGCCAGCTCTTCGATGACTTGCGTGGCTTCCTGCAATACTTCGATGTGATCCGGCAGCTTCAGGTTCGGCGGCATGATGGCGACTTTGATGCCCACGATGCCCGTCTTTAAGAGTGCCCTGGCCTGCGCTTTCCTAACGCCGACGATAGCGATATCGCCGCATTTCTTGAGATAGCCCTGGTAAAAGCGCCAGCTTCTCGCGCGAGCACTGGGAACTTTGCCCGCAATGACCACTTCGACGCCTTTGGCACCGGAGTTCATGACCTGCTCCATCATCTTGTGTCCCACGCCTTTGAAGCGCGATAGCCCGTACCGCTCCAAAGCGCCCGCGATGCGATCAGCGACGATCTGCGGGTCAAGAAAAATGTCCTTAACTTCCGTTATCTCTATCTGGGGGTTTTCCAGCCGGAATTTGTGCTTCAGCGTCTTGGTCATCTCTTTGATGTTCACGCCGCGCTTGCCGACGATTAAGCTGGGCCGGCTGGTCTCCAGGATGATCTTCTCCCCCATGGGGATCTTCTTCAGCCGGATCTGGGAAATGCCTACCCCCTGAAGCTTCTCTTCTATGAATTTCTTGATCTGGTACTCTTTCGTCCGCTGTGCCACGAATTCGCGTTCAATCATACGGTACTCTCCGCCACGTTTTTCTTTGCCGCCTGAGGAGCGTTGGTCTTTTCTTTTCTGCTCCTCCGCTGCTGCTGCTTCGTTCCCTTGGCTTTCCGCTCCTGCACTTCTATCTCCAGATGCGTCCGCTTGGTTCCCCGGTGGCGCCTGCCCCCGGTAACGGGAACGCTTGCTTTATTTGCCAGCAGCTTGGTGATCTTCAGATTGGCGGTATCGAGGCCGAGCACCTGCGCATTCGCTTCGACGGAACGAACCAGCTGCAGGAACGCTTTGGCAGCTTTCTGGGGATACCGGCCCGCAGCCATGCCCGGCTTATGGCCCATGTCTTTGTTAAAGCGGCGAAACGGCACCGCTCGCCGCAGAGCAGCAACTTCTTCCAGATAGCGCTTGGCAAATGCCGTATTCCGATAGCGCAGCGCATGGCTGATCTCCACACTCTGCTTCGTTGAGATGGAAACGCCTAAAGCCCGAGCATGGGCAGCCCGAGTTCCTGCTGCCGTTGCGGGAACAGCCATTCTTCCTGTTGCCATTCCCGACGGTGTACTGGTTGTTTTTGCCATGTTTATTGAGCTTTGATCATTTACCTCGCAGAGATGGCTTTGCTGGATCGAGTAGCGCCGACCCCAGCCGTACCGTGCGTCACGACCTTCCGGCTATGGGAAAACTCTCCCAGATAATGGCCGAGCATTTCTGGCGTGATAGTGATCGGAAAAAACTCTTTTCCGTTATAGACGCGCAGCATCATGCCCAGCAGGGAGGGGATGATGATCATATCCCGACACTGCGTTTTAATATTCTTGTCGCCACGCTCCACACGCTTCAGCAGCTTTTTCTGCGCATCGGTGAAGCCCCGCTTGAGCGATCGCCGTTGGCGTGCGGGCGCCAGCTCCATGAACTTCTTCATATCAAGAGCCTTGAGCTCTTCTTCCGTCTTTCCCCGCCAGGTAAGTTGTTTTGCCATTTTTCAGTGAGTTCTTCGTTTTTTGTTTCTTTTTGAATCTTTACTTATTTTTTCTTTACCTTCTCCGTCCCGTCCGCCGCGGGGCGATCTTACCGACTTTTCTTCCCGGCGGAGCGCTGCGCGGAGACTGCGTGGGCCGCCCTTTGATATGGGAGTTCTTTCCGCCGAAAGGATGGTCAACCGCATTCATGGAAATCCCGCACACTCTCGGATATAATTTATTCCTGGCCCGCATTCTCTTCATGCGCGTTCCCGCTTTCAGGAAGGGCTTCTCGACGCGGCCCGAGCCGGCTAACACACCGATGGCTGCCCGGCATTCGGGAAGGAATATCTTTTCTTTCTTCGACGGCAATTTGATGTGGACGCCGCGCTCGGTTTTGGCGACAACTTTTGCGAACGTGCCCGAGGAGCGGACCAGTTTTCCGCCATCGCCGGGGCGCAGCTCGATATTATGGATGACTGTGCCTTCGGGTATTTTTGCTAACGGCAAGACATTGCCCGCTTTCAGCTCTCCTTCGTCACTGACAGAGATTTCGTCACCGATCTTGATGCCTTCGGGCGCAAACGCCAAGTCCCGTTCTCCCGTCAGGTATTTCACTGCCATCAGCGGAGCCGTGTGCGCGGCACAGTGCACTAAATCGACCACGATGCCATTCGTCGGCAGCGTCGGAAACTTTACGGCACCTTGAAAATGATGGCTCGGAGCCCTATAGGTAGGGCTGCCTTTCCCCCGCCGCTGCTGGATTAAGTTTTTACCCATGGTCGTTTAGTTGTTTGTTGAGTTTTATTGTTTACTGGTTATTCATGAACATGATCAGATGAGGCCCAGATCCGCACCGATGTCCGATGCAGACGATGCCGCACTGAGCTTGATAATGGCGCGCTTTTCTCCTTTGAACGAATTTTGGACATTGACACCCAAGACTTTTACGGAAAAGAGCTCTTCCACGGCCCGCTTGACTTCCGGTTTAGTGGCCCGGGGATCGATGACAAAGCTCAGCTTGTTCTCAAATTCCATCTGCCGCAGGCTTTTTTCCGTCGATAACGGGCGTTGGAGTATCTGATAGGAATCGAAAGCTTCGGCTGTCTTGCTTTTCGTTTCTTTACTCTTTAAAGCGCCAGCTTTTTGCTCCGAGCTTGCTTGTGGAGCTGAAGTTTTGCTCCGTTCCTTTTTTTCGTTTTTAGCAGCCATGGTATTTTTGGAAAAGTTTATTTTTATTTTTTATTGTTCCTCACTTTCAAGCGGGCCATCACGCACGGTGAATGCAGGGTCAATAGCAACAATTTTACCATCGTCACTGATGAAGCGCCCTTGGTCCACGCGTGAGCCATCCTCAAATTCGATGTAGTAGTCGTCTCTTGCTAGCCGATAATCAATTTTACGAACTGCTGCTGAACGTCCACCATACTGGAAAGAGTAGACGGTTTCCGTTCCATTGGAACCGTAGCAGTGTCCTGCCGATCCTACTATAAAAGCGGTCAACCCGAGCATAGTTCCTACCATTATTTTTTCAAGAGCACTAAGTGTCATTTTTCCCCCATAAACAGTTTTTCTTTCTCCAGCACGTCCAGAGCCTGTTCGGTCCAGAGCGTCACTCTGCCCGGCATCGTGCCGGGGGCTAAAAGTTCAGCATTGACCGCCCGAACGGGAATGATGTCAATGCCGGGAATATTGCGCGCTGCTTTGCATACCGAGGAAGTTGCATCGCCGACGACGAGCAGGAGCCCTTTCTTCTTTTTGTAACGCCGCCCGCGCAGCTTGCCGATGCCCGCGCGGATTTTCTTCAGCAAAGAGCGCTGCAACTCTTCGCCAAAGCCCAAAGCAGAGAGCACCGCGTGCACTTCTTTGGTGGTCTTCAGCTGCTCGAGAGATTTGTCTAAAATGAACGGGTATTCAGCAGGGATATGATGCCCCCGGTGCGCAACCAGAGCATGATTGAGCGTCGCGGCCAT
>CAZOPZ010000010.1:13678-26969 GCA_964582035.1 uncultured Methanosarcinales archaeon
TTAGGGAAAACCCTTGGAAGAAAACCAAGCCGCTTTTTTTCAAAACTCTTTTCGGCCCGGGGGGGATGCGCCCTTCGCCCGCCCCTGGTCTGCGGCGTTAAGGCGCCGACCCAGCCCATGCGGCTTCCTCTCCGAGAAAGGATCTTGCGCTTGACCCTGCTGATGCCCTGGCCATAGGTCCCCCGATAATCATGGCGCCGCTTGCTGGTTTCTGCAGAATGCCGCTGGCCGGCTTCTGGAAACGTTCCGTACCGTTGGCGCGCCGCACTCTGCAACGCTACCACTGCCCGGCGGATCAAGTCCGGCCGATATGCTTCGCCAAATTGCGGCGGCATGGCCCGTTCGCTCAGCTTTTTCTTTTCCGTCGAAAAAACGGGGATTTTGGTAATCATTTTTTTGTTGTTTTTCTTGGTTTTGTTGATGATCTTATTAGGTTTGTTATTTTGAAGAGATCTCTCTTAGTTCACCAGAGTGATCATCTCCGGCACTTCTTTCGATAATCGCATATCAGGCCGGCGTGCCAGAGTTAATACCACCGCACGGTTTCTCGAGCCGACAATCGACCCTTTGAGGAGGAGATACGGATGCCGAACCAGGCCGTATTGTAAAAGCCCACTTTTGGGATTGACCTCTTTGCTGTCTTTTCCGACTTTAAGGATGCGTTTGTTATACTCGGTCCGCAGGTGGTAGCCCATTTTTCCGCTCTGCGCTACGCTAAATCGTACCCGATTGGGATGCCAGGGGCCCAGAGTGCCGATGCCTCGCTTGGTTTTCTCAGCCTTATGCTGCCGGACGGGAATGCCATACCGCTTGACGGTCCCCTGGAAGCCTTTGCCTTTGGTGATGCCGTGCGCATCGACAAAATTGCCTTCGCCGAACACATCGGCAATGGAAAGCTCTTTTCCCAGCAGCGCTTTGGCAGCAGCTTTTTTCTGCTCTAGCGAGCCGCCTAACGCCATTTCCAGCAGCTTGGGCTTCTTGGCGCCCGTCGCTTCTGGCGGAGTTGAAGAAACGAGCAAACGCACATCACCAAATTCTTTAATCTCCTCGGCAGATTTGCCTTTTTTCTTCGGCAGCGGTATCTTGCGGGAAAGCTGTGGGGGTAATTTTTCCGCCAGGACGGTAGCAGATTTTCGCCAGCCGAACGGAGATAATTGATAGAAAGCCAAACCTATCACAAAAATCGGCGGGCATTCAATGATAGTAGTCGCCAGAGAAATGGATTCGCCTTTTGTCAGGGAACGAGGCCCGTTATCGCGCACCACTGCATGTGCCATGCCCGCTTTATAGCCGATAAAGCCCAACGGTTTCGCGGCAGGCGAGCTAGCCCAGGAACGGATGCGGGCGGGATTATGCCGCGCCCGTTTCCGAGGCCAAAATTGCAAACTTCCCCGACGGGGATGATGTTTTCTTCCCATTTACATAAAGCTCAGGAAGCTCAAGCGCTTTTCCGCTCTTGCTTTTTAACCAGTATTGAGGCCTATCACCAGGAAACTCCGCACGATGCCGTGCTTTTCTAATCGCCTTTACCGGGCCCCAACAAAGAACGGATCTGTGATGGTTCCCTTCTCAGGCACTTCCCCCTCAGCTATTTTGTGTGCATCCCTGCCCACCAGTGTAGCCCAGGTTCTGGAGTTCCTATAAACGGAATTCTTCTTAGGAAGGCAAATCATTTATAAATTTGCCGGTGAAAAGTATGTGCATAGCATCATCAGGTCAAAATTCCTTCAATAAGCTCAACGAAAGCGACAGAGGGATGGCTCCTACGGAGATGTCGCTCTACGAATGTCACGTCAAGAATTTTGAAGATGCTATGCACATATGGTGAAAAAGAAGGAAAAAAGAAAGGAATGCCATGGCAAAAAACATCTTTACGAACATCCTCGGCTGCTTTGTCATCGATGATTCTGAAAAGATCATCGAGCAAAAGCCTTTTCCCGATAGTGCAGCATATGAGCGGCGGGAAGAGGCGGAGAAAGCGTTCCGGGCCAAATATCCGAAAGCTGTACCGCTTCCGGAAGAAAACCTTCCGACCGTTCTGGCGCTCTTTGCAGGCCAGTGCTTCTTCCCATCATTCCGCGAAAAGAACATCGAGCTGACCAAAGCAGCGCTCAAAGCCGCTGTATCCGATGATGATTTCATTTCCCAGACAATTAGCACCCTGAAAGACTTGGATAAAATCGGCAATATGCTGGCGAAGCGGCTGCGGGAATGGTATGACCTTTATGCGCCAGAAGTCGTAAGAAGCATCGAAAGCCATGCGCAGTTCGTGGCTGCGGTTCTGGAAAAGCAGAAATCGGCCGACAGCTTTGGCGCAGACTTGGCAGAAATGGACGTTGCTGAAATGCAGGAACTCGCGAAGGGGATACAAAGCCTCTCTGCCCTGCAAGAGCAGCAGGAAGCATACTTAGAATTGGTCATGAAAAAGCACTGCCCTAATCTTCTCGCCATGGCTGGAGCAAAAATCGGCGCCCAGCTGCTCGATCACGCCAAAGGGCTGAAACGGTTAGCGTTGCTGCCGGCGTCGACCATCCAACTCCTGGGCGCGGAGAAGGCGTTATTCCGGCATATGACGACGGGAAGCCGCAGCCCCAAATACGGCTTGCTCTATCAGCATCCCCTCGTGCAGAAAGCCCGGCCCAGCGAACGGGGAAAGGTAGCGCGCATGCTCGCCGATAAATTATCTCTCTGCGCCCGCTTGGATTATTTCCACGGAGGCTTGCACGGGAAAGAGTACTTGCAAGAATTGGAGAAGAAACTTGCTGCCGATACTCTCCAAAAACAAAAGAAAAAAAATCCAAAAAAAAGTATACGGAAACCATGAGCCCGAACACCAGAACCGGAGCGCGACGACGAGAACGGAGAACAGCCGGAAGAGCGCAAGCTCGCAGGCCAAACAAAGACGGGCGGAAAACAGAAAGCGGGGGCTCCGGCCGCCAAGAGCCGAGCCGCTTTCCCGAGCAAAAAGAGCGAAAGTCTTGGGACCTGCAGCCGCATCATGTTTTTGAGCTGTATCAGAAAGGAAGACACCTGTTCACCAAGAATCTCCTGCCGGGAAAAGCGCCTTTCGCGGAACAGCTCGTTAGAGAAAAAGGAGAAGAATACCGCTTCTTTGACCCACTGCGCAGCAAGCTATCCGCACTCGTGCACAAAGGCTGCACGAATACCGGCATCCGCACAGGCAATATCGTGCTCTATCTCGGCGTCTCTCACGGGTACACGGCTTCATTCGTCTCGGACATGATTGGAAACGAAGGATTGCTCTTTGGCATCGATCCCGCTCCCCGGGTCATGCGCGATTTTGTGTTCCTGGCGGAAGCGCGGAGAAATATGGTGCCGATGCTGGCGGATGCCAATCACCCTGAAGAATACGTCAGCAGAGTGTGCTTAGCAGACGTCGTGTACCAAGATATTGCGCAACGGAACCAGGCGGAGATCTTCATCAAGAACTGCCGGCTCTTCCTCAAGAAAGGCGGCTATGGGCTGTTAGCCGTGAAAGCCCGCAGCATTGATGTGACGAAACGGCCTAAAGTCCTCTTTGAAGAGGTGCGCCGGCAGCTGGAGACTGTCTTTACGGTCATCGACTTCCGTATCTTAGAGCCGGAGCAGAGAGACCATTGCATGATTGTGGTGAAGAAGTGATCAAAAGTTCTTTTAGCTGTTCTTCTCTTCGGTACTATTCTTATCTTCTCCTTTTTCTTCCTTCACATGAATAATATTCACCGGGCAGACATCCGCAGCTTCCTGATGCGCAGCTTTATCTTTTTCTTCGATAGGCAGCTCCCAGTGGTCGCCGACTTCTTTCGCTCCTTTGAGATGCGCCAGTCCGCTGGGCTCCAGTTCCCAGAATTGCGGAGCGATGGCTGCACAGGCGCCGCAGCTGATGCAGTCCTTTTTGAAATGGATTACTTTGTGCAGGGGCATAGCTCGTTTGTGGTCGTTTCCTTTATAAACATTGTTTACCAAAAAGCTTATATAAAGTATAAGACTTAAATTGAAACAGGATGAAAAAGAGGACATTGAGCATCATTCTTGTTTTAGGATTACTCTTTCTTATTTCCTGTAAAGGCGCTGCTCCCGGCGATAAGCCTTTGAGCACGGAAGCAGCCATCCAGCGCGTCCAGACGGGAACGGAAGGCGTAAAGCTCAGCCTCGTTCAGAACTACCCGCCGAATTTGCTGTATGACCAAAATGAA
Organism: uncultured Methanosarcinales archaeon; assembly: GCA_964582035.1. Taxonomy (GTDB): domain Archaea; phylum Nanobdellota; class Nanobdellia; order Woesearchaeales; family GW2011-AR9; genus JAUYQE01. The sequence goes on from CAZOPZ010000010.1 coordinate 17,875, forward strand.
TTTCTTGCTTTAGTGGAAGTAAAAAACAAAGGCAACTTTGATCTTGACCAGCGCGATTGCTTCGTGCAGATGACGGGTGCAGATCCGAACATCATTCGCGGTATCGACCAGCCGAGATCCTGCGGCGAAAATATAGGCGTACTAGAGGGCAAAGATATCTATAACGTCGAAGGCAGCTCCAACCAGCTGGAATTCCGCTCCGCAGGTATTGCTTTGCCACCTAATGTCTTTGAGTACCAGCCAACACTTAATATCCTGGCCTGTTACACGTATAGAACCACGGCTTCCCCCCTTGTCTGCATTGATCCCTTATTCTACCAGATTACCTCAGAACAGAAAGCCTGCACGCCGAAAGATGTGAGCACCGGATCCGGGCAGGGCGCACCGGTGGGTGTGAGCTACGTCGGCGTGGACATGGTGGGGGGCAGGGCTATCTTCGAAATAAACGTCAAGAACTTCGGCTCCGGAAGAGTGCTCAGCCCCTTTGTCAGCCTGCAGACCTGCGGCTCGGGCAGCTTGGATTTTACGGACATCGACCGGCTTCGCTACAGTGTCCGCTTAGGCAGCACCGGGCTTCCGGGCGACTGCAAGCCCCGCGATGGCTTTGTCCGCTTGACGAATGAGCAGGGAAAAATCATCTGCAGCTTTGACATTCCCGGCACGGTGGCGTATGAAACGCCGCTGCTGGTGGATCTGGATTACAGCTACACGGAATCTATTTCAAAAGAAGTGAAAATCATCCGCACGCCGGAGTAAGCGGAGAATAGGCTTAGCTATGAGAGTAGGAAGTGCACTTATCGACGATTAACGAAAAGAAGATGTTGGTCGTGGGGTTGAACGAAGTGAAACCCCACCAGAGAGCATTTAGATCCAAGCGTTTTGCGAACGAAGTGAGCCAAAAAGCTTGAGAGTAAGCTTTATATACTATAATAGCTTTGCTTTTCACAATCAGAAAAAGAGGTAATCCATGAGAAAAATCCCCCTGCTTGGCCTTCTGTTCATTAGTGTTTTCCTTACTGCCTGCGCCCAGCAACAGCAAGCACCTTCTACGGGCGCTTTCTTGGGCGGCACGCAAGGCGTTCTCGCCGATTTCGAGCCTTTTGGCGTTGAAGAAGAAGGCAAATTTACTATTTTTGACACGGAAACCTTTCCGCTGGAAGTCACCCTGCGCAACAAAGGGGAATACGATCTGCAGCTGGAAGATGTCAAAGTAAAGCTGCTGGGCCCTTCTCCGGACGAATTTAGCGGCATTCCTTCTTTTGAAAAGCAGAATGCTGCTGTTATTGACAAGATTTCTGAACTCGTGCCTTTGGGCGGAGAGGAAACACTGTCTTTCGCTAGCGATGCTAAATACGAGCAAGACGTCACCGGGGCTATCGATAGGGAATGGTTTGCCAGCCTGGAATACAAATACCAGACGTATCTCATCCTTCCCGAAGTTTGCCTGAAAGAAGATATTACTGACGAGCGGGTCTGCGCAGTGAATGAAGCCAAAACGTTCTTTGTGTCCGGCGCTCCCGTGACCATAACCGGTGTGGAAGAGAGCACCGCTGGCAAGGGCATCATGGCCTTGCGCATCAAAGTCAAAAATGTGGGCGGCGGAGAAGTTGCCCAGCTCGGTGAAGCCTTCGGCATCCGGGATGAACTGAGCTACAGCATCGATGAACCGGCTTGGGAATGTAAATCCGGCGGAAAAGTGAACGAAGCGCGGCTGGATAATGGAGAGGCAGAAATTGTCTGCAAGCTGAAAGAAGCGCTGGCGGATGGAACACTATCTACCAAGCAAGTCAGCCTGACACTGGATTACCGCTACCGCGACTTGATCCAGGAGACATTACGGATTAAGCAGAGTGTGGAATAGAATTCTCTGTGGGTTTTTTCAAAACAACAACCCGCCCAGATTAAGGTGAGGCTTAGTTGCCGCCATTTCGTGTAAAGCTTCTTCCAGAGGTATCTTTTCAGCCAGCTTTCTGTACTCTACAGGCTGGCCCAACTGAACCGCCCTCTCAATACCGTAGTGCATCCCCTGGCTAATGCCAAAATCGTCGTATACAGCCCGTAAATCAAAACGGTCTCCCAGCGCTTGGCCTGCGGCAATGCCAAAAGCTCTTTCTTCTGGGATGGCATCGTTGAGAATCCCCGCCTGCGTAAAAAAGAGATGCGAAGCGTAGGGGGCTTCTCCCCGCTTCAAACAATCTCTTACGCAGAGTCGAGCATAATAAACATTTCTGGCGGTAAGTTCCCAATTTTCCCCTTTGAAAGGGCTTTCAATGTAAACTAATTTCATGGAATGTGAGAATCTAAAAGAGATTTAAATAAATTTAGTTCATCAAACATACCGATTTCATCAGATAGAAATCATTCTCTCTTCCCCACCAGCGCCGCAAAGGCTAGGAAACTTTCTAATTGCACATACTCATCGCTGCCTTCCACCAGATGGAATTCTACTTCGCCGCATTTATCGACCAGCTCCAGCTTCTTCCTATCGTCAAGAGCAAGATTCCAAATCTCTTTCTGCACCTGCTTGACGATATCGAGGCCGGAAAGGCCATAGTTCAGCATGAGGCTGAGCAGCTGCTTGCGCGATTCCGGAAATTTCCCGGAAACTGCCAGCTGGAGCACCTCTTTCACTTCCCGCGGCTTGGCAACTGCGGCCATGGAGTAGACGAGTTCTGCAGTTATATCATTCTGCAAAACCGCACAACTCTGTAAAATATTTTCTAAGCGCCGGCAATCGCCTTCGCAAATATCCGCCAAAGCCCGTTTCGCATCGGCTGCAATGGTTAAGCTCTCCCGGCGAGCAATCTGCTCGATGAGAGACAAAATCTCTTCTTCCGAAAGCGGTTTGAAGCGGAAGATCGCGCATCTGCTCTGGATCGGATCAAGGATCTTACTTGAAAAGTTGCAGCTTAAGAGAAATCGGCAGGTCTTGGTATAATTCTCCATCGTCCGGCGCAAGGCCTGCTGCGCTTCCCTCGTCAGAGCATCGCTTTCATCAAGATAAATGATCTTGAAAGGAATATCGCCCAGCGCTTTCGTCCGGGCAAAATCTTTCACTTTCACGCGAACAATGTCTATGCCCCGCTCATCAGATGCATTCAATTCCAGCATGTTCTCGCGCCAATGCTCGCCATACAATTCTTTAGCAATGACGAGAGCTAACGTCGTTTTTCCCACTCCGGCCGGGCCGGCAAACAGCAGGTGGGGCATGCTTTTGGTTCTCACGAACGCTGCTACTTTCTCCACAATCTCTTTCTGCCCTTTAATCTCGGCAAAGGTCTGCGGCCGGTACTTTTCCGTCCAGATGAGAGAATCCATGGAGGGCGCGGAGGAGGGGAAGTTTATAAGCTTTCGCGCGGAGAAAGGGGCTCAGTCAGCATCGAAAAATTCTGCAACTTTTTTCCAGTTCACCACATTCCACCAGTCGTTGAGATATGCAGCCCTATTCCAGAAGTGCTTGACGTAGTACGCATGTTCCCAGACATCGACGCCCAGAATCGGAATTTTTCCTTCCAGCAAAGGGCTATCTTGATTAGCCGTGCTATACACTTCCAATTTTCCGTTGTTCAAAACCAGCCAGGCCCAGCCGGAGCCAAAGCGGTTCAATGCAGCATTGGTAAATTCCTCTTTGAACTTGTCGAAAGAACCAAATGTTTTGGTAAGTGCTTCGCCTATTTTCCCCATTGGCGCTCCTCCAGCTTTCGGTCCCATAATCTGCCAGAAGAACGTATGATTGGCATGCCCGCCACCATGATTGCGCACGGCCGTCTTGATATGTTCGGGCACTGCATTGAATTTCTTGAGTAAATCATGCACGTCCCAAGATTCGACGATAGTTCCTTTTACAGCAGCATTTAATTTATCGACATACGTTTGATGGTGCTTTGTGTAATGGATCTCCATCGTTCGGGCGTCGATGAACGGTTCGAGAGCAGCATAGGCGTACGGTAATTTTGGTAATTGATGGACCATAGGGGAAACCTCCGATTATTTTTATTAAAATTAGAAATAATAGAATAAGGAAACATTTTTAAGGATTGTGGAAGTGGAAGTGGGACTACCCGAAAACGGCGTCGCTACGTCTTAGGGGGCTGATCAAAAATAAGTTCATCTAAGCTATAACCGATAGAACGTTTTATGAGCCCATTTATCAGAGAATTTAATTGTTCCACATAATTTAATTGCCCATCTATACATCTCTGACAGTTTCGCTCAAACCTATTCAAATTTCGTTTTAAAGCATGAAAGAGACGTCGGTTATACTCTTTGAGGTGGCACTTCAAGCCAAGAAATTGCTCAGCATATAGTAAAATGGGATGGATACTTTCTTGTAATTGCTCCCTTATATCCAGAAATCGAGATAATGAAATTTCCGGACACCCTTCTCGAGACGTTTCATAGCCAGTAATGAAGCCGGATACAAAGGCCCGCCGTACGGTTCGCACTGCTTTCCGATCATCAAAATTATGCTTCCAAATCAAGCGGTATGTCCCATCCCACAATGTGCTCTTGATGATAGTCTTATATTCTGCCTGCTGTTGTGCCTGCAATTGGGCAGATGTTTTATCATGCAGATCACAGGAAGCATCAAAATCCACCAAGCCAACAGCGAGATTTCCCGCATCCGTTGGATACACGACAACATTCCCTATATGCGCATTGGTCCGCTTGGGGTTATCGCTCCAGGTCTGCCCATTTTTGTCCATTAAGCGCTTTAATGTGCCAACAGCCTGGCCGATTTCCGTAGAGAATGCCGCTGCTGCTTCCCAGAAAGGATGCGTAACGTTTTCTCCAACATAGATACGGCCAAAATAGTCTATTATGTCAAGGAGCTCATCCAATCGCGTATCGCCTTTGACGCGGATAATGCTCGCGGCTGTTTTCCTTCGTTGAACACGGGAAAGAAAAGTATACACCCCCACATATTCCATGACGGGTTCGATGCCTTCTTCTCGGAGAATCCTATTAAAACGGTCAGAATATATTCTCTCAAAATGGGCATTGCGGAGAAACGAGCCTCCTTCGACATGCTGAGCTTCAGCATTCCAAGACGGCTTCATACCAAAAGCTACTCCTTTAAGACGGAAGAGCTCTCCCGTACGGTCATCTTCTGTGATGCAGGAACGATAGCCACTCCAAAAAGCAGGAATTCCTCCGGCAGGCTTTTCGGGGAGAGCGTTATAAGAAGAGATAAGAACATCAGCAGGTTTTATCTCTTTTTCCAACAAGATTCTATTGTCCGGCCAAGACAACCTCCAGTTATAATAAAAAGGGTGGATGGCAAGTGGCTGCTGCCGTAAAAAATCAGGAAGTTCTCTAACGGCAGTAACTGTGCCTTCTTGTTCTATGAGAGAGACGGGATCGCGCCGCACGAGAAGAGCTTTCATGAACCATCAAAAATTTCTTTTTATTTAAAAAGATTTCTTAATCTTCTACTAAAAAGAAGTAACATGCTTGGGTTACTAGCCCTTTACTTCTCTGAAAATAACGATTTCTCGTCCAAAACCTTTATAAAAATCCCCCCTTCTGAAGTTAACTATGGTTAATAAGCAGAAGATCCTCCTCCCGCAGGAGATAGAAACGTACTATATCATCCCCACGTTGCGGAGGTATTTTGCCCAGGAGCTGAAAGGCCTCGGCATGAAGCAGAAAGACATTGCTACCATACTGAGCATCACCAGCTCCTCTATCAGCCAGTACGCCAGCACCAAACGCGGGCACCTCATCCATTTCCCCGCAGAAATTGAAGCAGATGTCAAAACTGCAGCGGCCAGGATCAAAGACACCGTAACGTATCTGCGGGAAACGCAGCATATCCTGAACCGCATCCGGGAAACCAAAGCCCTCTGCCTTATCCATCGGCAATTCTCCACCTTGCCAGACCATTGCACACCCGAACACGTGGGCTGCTTTCCCACCAAAGGAGGCTGCGCATGGTAGAAGCCCAGGCGATGGCGGATTTTGAGATCGATAGAACGGCATATGATGCTGCAGATGACCATACGCCACGCTACGTGGCCCCTACCGGACTGAACGAAGCAGTCGTCCGCCTCATTTCCAGAACGAAGAACGAGCCGGAATGGATGCTGCAGAAACGCCTCAAAGGCTTGGAGCTCTTCCAGAAAACACCGGTGCCGAAATGGGGCCCCGACCTCTCCGCGCTGGATTTTGACAAGATCACTTTTTTCGTTGACCCCAATGCGAAAGAAAGTACGAGTTGGGAAACGGTTCCGGAAGAGATCCGCAAGACCTTCGACCGCCTCGGCATTCCGGAAGCCGAACGAACTTCTTTAGGAGGCGTTGGCGCGCAATATGACAGCTCCGTCATCTACCATAACATCGAAAAAAAGCTGAAGGCGCAGGGCGTTATTTTTGAAAACATGGATGTGGCCCTGCACCAGTATCCCGAACTCGCCAAGAAATATTTCATGACCTCCTGCATCCCCATCAATGACCACAAGTTCATCATGCTTCACGCTGCCGTGTGGAGCGGCGGCACGTTCATCTATGTGCCGAAAGGCGTCAAAGTTGATCTGCCTTTGCAAGCCTATTTCCGCATGAACCAGCAGAAAGGCGGGCAGTTCGAGCACACGCTCATCATCGTCGATGAAGGCGCAGAGCTCCATTACATCGAAGGCTGCTCCAGCCCGAAATACCAGACGAATTCCCTGCATGCCGGCTGCGTGGAGATCCATGTGCTGCCAGGAGCCAAGATGCGCTATACCTCGATAGAAAACTGGAGCAAGAATGTGTATAACCTCAATACCAAACGGGCCATCGTCCAGGAGAATGCTATCATGGAATGGGTCAATGGCAATATGGGCAGCCAGTGTACCATGCTCTATCCCTGTTCCGTCCTCGTCGGCAAAGGCGCAAGAACGGACAGCCTGGGCATTGCTTTTGCCGGAGCAGGGCAGCATCAGGACACGGGAACGAAAGTCATTCATGCCGCGCCCCAGACATCCTCCATGATTCAATCGAAGAGCATCAGCAAAGGCGGCGGCATTTCCAGCTATCGGGGATTCGTGCAGGTCACGCCGCAGGCCACGAACAGCAAAGTCAACGTGCGCTGTGACGCACTGCTTATCGACGAACAGTCCATCTCCAATACCTATCCGACGATGAAAATCCAGAACAAAGAAGTAGATATCGCGCACGAGGCTACCGTGGGCAAGATCGGGGAAGAAGAGATCTTCTACCTGCAAAGCAGAGGGTTAAGCCAAGAGCAGGCCATGCAGATGATCGTCTCCGGCTTCATCGAGCCCATCGTCAGGAGCCTGCCGTTGGAATATGCCGTCGAGCTGAACAAGCTCATCGAGCTGGAGATGGAAGGGTCGGTTGGGTAAGAGAGAGAGAGAGAGAGAGAGAGCAAAAAAAAGAGAGAAAGAACAAAAAGGTTCTGGGGTGTTTCGCGAGAAAAATATGAAAGCCTTACCAAAAATCATAGAAAACGAACCGTCGTGGCTGCAGGAACTGCGCCAGGAAGCGTACGCGAGCTATAGTGCCCTGCCCTTGCCCAAGCTGCGCTATGGCCTGGGTGTGGGAACAACGCTGCAGCTGGACTTGGAACAGGTACAACCACCAGCACCAACAATCGTCCACTGTGCCGATCCCCGCATCACTATCCTATCTCTCAGAGAAGCGCTGCAGGAAAAAGAAGATGTGGTGAAAGAAGCTCTCACGACTTTTCCTGCAGAAAAAAACAAGCTCACGGCTTTCCACGCTGCTTTTGTACAGCAGGGGGCACTGGTCATTGTTCCGGATAATCTGCAGGCTGAAGCGCCACTGCTTATCGAAAAAAACTCTGCGGGGGATGCGATTGAGCAGTGCATTATCAGCGTCGGAAAAAACAGCTCGCTCACGATCATCGAAACGGCGCAAAGCAGCCAGCCAGAACAGCCCCAACTCCGAAGCCAAGCGTTTACGCTGCATGTCGGCGAGAACAGCCGGGTGCTCTATGCCCAGCTGCAGGACTTGGGAAAGAAAACGCAGTGTTTCTCATATCAGCACACGTGCCTGCAGCGCAATGCGCAGATGCACTGGTGTACGGCTACCCGAGGAGGCACCATCAGCCAGCAGCAATTCAGCCTTTCTTTGGAAGGGGAAGGGGCAGACGGCAGGACGATGGCCCTCTTTTCAGGCAATGCGCAGAGCATCTTTGACGTGTACGGTGAACATCTCCACAAAGCATCCAGAACCACGTCCAATATCTTAGCCAAAGCGACTGCAGAAGACTCCTCAAAAATAATTTTCCGGGGCTTGGTGCAGGTTGCAGCAGGGGCAGCCGGCTGCAATGGCTACCAGCAGGAAGATGCGCTGCTCTTGCACGAAGCGGCGGAAGCAGATATGGTCCCAAATCTGGAGATAAAAAATAACGACGTCAAATGCAGCCACGGCTCAACCATCGGAAGGCTGGATCCAGAACAGCTTTTTTATCTTTCCGCACGGGGGATCCCCGAAGAAGCGGCGAAAAACATGCTGGTAGAAGGCTTTTTTGAAAAGGCCATCGGAACAATTCCTGACAGCAAAATCCAGGAACAATTCCGGATGCTGCTGAAACGAAGAGAGCAGAAAGAAAAAAATCAGACTAAGAAAGTGCGGAGAAAGAGAGACCAAAAATAAAAAATGATAAACGCCAACAAGATTCAGGAGGACTTCCCCATTCTCCAGCAGAAAGCCTATGGAAAGCGGCTGGTGTACCTCGATAGCGCAGCCACGGCCCAAAAGCCCCAAGCCGTGCTGCAGGCGATGGATGAGTTCTACAGGACATCGTATGCGAATGTGCATCGCGGCATTTATCGCCTGGGAGAAGAAGCCACGCTGCAGTATGAAGCGGTACGGGAGAAAGGAGCAGCATTCATCAATGCCAAACGAGAAGAAATAATTTTCACCAAGAGCGCCACGGAAGCCTGCAATCTTCTGGCATATTCGCTGGGGGAGAAGCTGCAAGAAGGCGATGAAATCCTGCTCACAGAGATGGAGCATCACAGCAATCTCGTGCCCTGGCAGCAGCTGGCCAAAAAGAAAAAGCTCGTCGTGAAATTTATTCCCATCACCGCCGAAGGGGCGCTGGATATGAAAGCCGCCAAGAAACT
>CAZOPZ010000011.1:0-13721 GCA_964582035.1 uncultured Methanosarcinales archaeon
TCGGATGGTACGTGAAACGACTCTGTCCCCGTCAGATTTTATCTATCCGCTGTTGAAGATTGGCGCGCTTTGTAACGATGCAGCGCTCCATCTCAACAAAAAGAAGTGGGAAGTTCTCGGCGATCCGACGGAAGCTGCGTTGCTTGTGAGCGCCGAAAAGGCCGGCCTGCAGAAAGCGGCGCTGGAAAAGGCCACGCCGCGGGTCGAGGAGATCCCTTTCTCGTCAGAACGGAAAATGATGACGACGGTGCACCAGAAGAAAGGAAGCAGCAAGAAAGAAGATATGGTTTCGTATACCAAAGGGGCGCCGGACGTGCTGCTGGAACGCTGTACCCGCATTTTTCTCAACGGCAAAGAATACCGGCTGACCCGCGAAAAGAAGAAAGAGATTCTGCAGCAGGTGGAGCAGTTTGCCGCTCAGGCTTTGCGCATTCTCGGCTGCGCGTATAATGCGGGCTTTGCCCGGAAAGACGATGCAGAAAAAAATATGGTCTTTGTCGGCCTGCAGGCGATGATCGACCCGCCGCGGGAAGAGGTGAAAGAAGCGATCCGCCGCTGCGAGCAGGCAGGCATCAAAGTAATCATGATTACTGGTGATCATGCCACGACGGCCCAAGCCATTGCGCAGGAGCTCGGCATTCATGGAAAAGTGCTCACGGGAGAGGACATCCACAGCCTCCCGCATCTGGAAGCAGAGATCGAGCACGTCGGCGTCTTTGCGCGCGTGAATCCCGAGCATAAGCTGCATATCATCGAAGCGCTGAAGAAGCGCGGCCATATTGTCGCCATGACGGGTGATGGGGTGAATGATGCGCCGGCTTTGAAAAAAGCGGATATCGGCATCGCCATGGGACTGACGGGGACGGACGTCGCGAAAGAAGCGTCCGACATGATCTTGACCGATGACAATTTTACATCCATCGTTAACGCCGTCGAAGAAGGCCGGGGAATTTTTGACAATATCCGCAACTCGGTGAACTATCTGCTCTCGAGCAATCTGGGAGAATTGACGGTCATTTTTCTCGCTTCACTCCTGGCGCCGCTTCTGGGGCTGCCGTTGGCGCTTCCTTTAACGCCCATACAGATCTTGTGGATCAATCTCGTCACGGATGGCCTGCCGGCTACGGCATTAAGCGTCGACCCGCATGCGAAAGATGTCATGAAAAGAAAGCCAAGGCCGCCTAAAGAAAATCTGATCACCAAAGATTTGCGCAAGAGCATTCTTCTGTTTGGCTTGCTGATGGGGATCACTACGGTAGCCATCTTCTGGCTCTATCTTGATTCTGGCCTCGTCAAAGCCCGGACTATGGCATTTACATCGTTAGTGGTCTTTGAGATGGTTCGCCTCCAAGCCATCCGCTCACAGCACGGGCTGAGCTTCTGGAGCAACAAGTTCTTTTTGATGGCTGTGTTTCTTTCAGTCGCGCTCCAGCTCTTTGTGGTGTACTTCCCCCCTCTGCAATCTTCTTTTGCCACGGTTTCTCTGGACATTGCGGACTGGCTGGTGCTTGGCGTAGCGAGCGTCATCCGCTTTGGGTCTTATAGATTCCTGGCGGGGATGAGAGGGAAAGTAAAGAAAAAAGTATAGGTTTCGATAGGTTTAGTGCCTTTACTATACAAAGAAGGAATCTCCTTTCTGCTGGGTGCTCATGAGCTCTTTCCGGAATCTCACCACTCGATGAGCACTTCTAAGCCGCCAGCTTCATCAAGCTGTTCTTTGAATTCATCGTGTATTCTCTGGGTGATTTCTTTTACCCAGACAGGAGCATCTTCGGTATCAAGGATTTCTTGGACATGCCAATAGACAACTTCTCCGTTATGGACCTCAAAGAAGTGGTTATTCAACAGCCAATGCCAATAGTCTAAATAGGGGATAGTGTCAGGGGTTGGCAATTTATTCTCTTCTCGCCATCGTTCAAATCGTTGATACGCCTCAGAATCATATCGGGTGTTTCCATCGACGCGGAGCTCTGGGGGCGCCGTGGGGTTGTACTGCTCTACTTGTTTTGGAAAAACTGCAAAACGGCCGGCATAGTCTCTGACCGTAATGCCATATTTTTCTTCAACAAAGCGGATCATTTCGAGATAGTCCATGACGGGAGTTCTCTGTTTCGGTGTTGGTTTGTTCATCTGTTTTCATCTCCCTTGGTTTTTATGTCCGCCGCGGCAGTTGGTACTCCATCACGGCTTTTCCAGTCTTTCTGAAAGCATTTGCCTCCGCTATCGCCTGCTTTCCGCCCCCTACCTTGACGAGAACATCTATCAAATCCAAGAAGGTGGCACTTTCTTCTCCCCACTCCTCACCGACGATAATCGTTTCATCTACCAGGAAGCAGGCATACTGTTTCGCTTTGGAGCAGGCAATGCCTACCGTTCTCCATTGTCTGGAAACGGCTTCTCGGTATGCTAAGGCGGGGATACCGGTATCGGTCAAGCCGGAAATAACAGCTTTCTGCTCTTGGGGATGTTGGCGCTCAAGCGCATCATAGGCTTCTCTGAGCAATCGTACTGCTTCCCCTTCATCAAATTTCTGCCACGAATATCCTACCACTCCGATCCTTAGCTCGCTCATCCCATTTCACCCCACATACGGCGCCCTTTCTTCTTTGATCTGCTTCGCCCGTGCGGAACTGAAATAGTCTTTCAGCTGGTCATAGGCCTCTTCGACTTCTTTGGAGACCGATGGCCGTACCGCTTCCAAAGCTTTTTCAAAATGCTCTTTGCCGACTTTGCTGCATTTCAGGTCTTCCCGTAAGGCAATCATGGCCGCTTCCCGGCATACGCCGTCAATGTCCGCTCCAACGTAGCCAGCAGTTTTCTGGGCTAATTCTTCCGCGCTTACGTCTTTGGCGAGCGGCATCTTCTGCAGGTATAAGTCAAAGATCTTCTTGCGGGCGCTTTCGTCAGGAATAGGAATTAAGATGAGCCGATCGAACCTTCCTTGCCGCAATAACGCCGGATCGACAATATCCGGCCGGTTCGTCGCCGCGATGATGACCACGTCATTCAATGCTTCCAGGCCATCTAATTCCGTCAGCATCTGGTTGACGATGCGCTCCTGCGCATGGGCCTCGCTGCCGGAGCTTCTGCGCGGGACCAGAGCATCTATCTCGTCGAAGAAGAGGATCGTTGGAGCAGTCTGCCGTGCCTTGCGGAAGATTTCCCGCACGGCTTTTTCACTTTCGCCGACCCATTTGCTGATCAGGCTCGGCCCATTGACGAGGATAAAGTTCGCTTCGCTTTCTTTGGCGACGGCTTTAGCAAGCAGCGTCTTTCCGGTTCCTGGCGGTCCATACAGCAAAATTCCCCGCGGTGGGCGGATGCCCATGCGCTTGAACACTTCCGGCTGCTTTAAAGGCCACTCGACCGCTTCTTTGAGCTGCCCTTTTACTTCTTCCAGGCCGCCGATATCATTCCAAGTAACATCGGGAGTTTCCACCAGCACTTCGCGCATCGCCGAAGGGCGGACAACTTTCAGCGCTTCAATGAAATCCCGCTGGGTGATCATCAGCTTCTGGAGGATCTCTTTGGGGATGGGCTCACCATCTTCTGCCCCTTCCAGCTTCAGGTCTGGTAAGATTCTGCGGAGCACAATCATCGCAGCTTCTTTTGCTAAAGCACTAAGATCCGCGCCCACAAATCCATGCGTCACCCGGGCAATGTCCCGCAAGTTAATATTTTTTGCCATGGGCATATTTCTCGTATGAATCTTCAGGATGTCCAGGCGGCCATTTTTGTCCGGAACGCCGATTTCAATCTCCCTATCAAACCTTCCTGGCCTGCGTAAAGCTGGGTCAAGCATATTTGGCATGTTTGTTGCTGCGATGACGATGACTTTGCCGCGGTTCTTCATCCCGTCCATCAATCCTAACAGCTGGGCGACCACGCGCTTTTCTACGTCGCCCCTGGTCTCTTCCCGTTTCGTGGCGATGGCATCAATCTCATCGAAGAAAATAATCGCTGGTGCATTCTTTTCCGCCTCTTCGAACTTTTTTCTTAAGTTTGCTTCAGACTCTCCGTAGAATTTGCTCATGACTTCCGGCCCATTGATGAGAATAAAGTGCGAATTGGTTTCTGACGCCACCGCTTTGGCTAAGAGCGTCTTTCCCGTTCCGGGCGGGCCGTGCAATAAGACTCCTTTGGGCGCTTCGATCCCTAACCGTTCAAAAATTTCCGGGTGCTTTAACGGCAGCTCGACCATCTCCCAGACTTTCTTTATCTCGTCGCTCAAGCCGCCGATGTCCTCATAGTTGATGCCCAGGCTTAGGCTATCTTCTTCTTTTACCTCGACCGCTTGGGGGTTAAATTCAATTTCAGTATCTTCCGTAATCACGACGATCTCTTTTCTCGGCAGCGTATCCACCACCATGAATTTCAGATCGCCAAAGCCGAAGCCGGCAAACTGCGATTCCATCATGGAGAAGATATTCTGAAAATCCTGCCCAAAATTCTCCCGCCTGCTTCTCGGTCGACCCAGAGAAACCAAATCGCCTTTGACCAAAGCTTTTCCCAGCAGGCCCTGCTTGAACAGCTGCGGGCTGGCGCGGACCATGACCCCTTTCTGTGCCGGCGCCAAGGATACTTTCTTGGCAGGCTTGATGTCCGCTTTTTTTATTGTGACAAACTCGCCGATGGATGTCTTGGCATTCCTGCGCAGATTGCCGTCCATGCGGATGATGTTCAGGCCGATATCGCCCGGATACGCCCGCTCGACGATGGCTGCGGTGCTTCGCTCGCCGCGGATTTCGACGATATCGCCGGCATTAACGCCAATTTGCTTTAAGAATGCAGAGTCAGTTTTCACAATGCCGCGATTGACATCGTCCTGCACCGCTTCCATGACTTTCAGCTTCACGGAAGGCTGGCTAGTGGGCTTTACGGGCGTTTCGGGATTAGTTTCTTCCATAGCAGGTAAACCTCACGGTATGCCTAATAAATATTTAGGGGGAGAGAAATAACGTTCTGTTTGCTGAGAACCAGAGGTATTTTTTAAAGGTTTCTCAACATTTTGCTGAATTTTTAAAACACTGAGAATCCCTCCTTTTTGACAGCCACTGAAATGGTAAGTTTCCGGGTGGTTTCGACGGATTTTTGCAGTCTTAGAGCCTTTCTTCCAGTTCGCTTAACTCACTCTCCAGAAGGGCTTTTCTTTCCAGAAGTTTTTTTCTTTTGTCCAAGCCTTCTGGGGTGATGTCTAAGGGATTTATCTGCTGAAAGCAAATTTTATGGCCATACCAGTGTGCTCTACGGAGTTTTTCACCGTATTTTTCTTCAAAATATACTTTAATATCTTCCAAATTTCCTTGTGCATAACCCAGCTCGTCTTCTCCCCCGCTATAATAGCCGGCCCAAACGCAGAAAACCCGGTAAATCTGCTCTGTTTTCATTTGTTATGATCCCCACTGCTTGCAATGATTATTATTTTTACTTCGCCACCGCTTTCTTCTCGGCCCTTTTCTCCTCAACCTTTCTCTCTGCGGAGCGCATTCGGGGCAAAGGCAGCGGGCTGGGCAGATTGACTTCTTCGCTGATTTTGATAGCCTGAATGTTGCCTTTATGCAACGCGGCATTAACGACTTCTTCCATGATCTCCATAGGAAGGCGCTTTTCTTTTTCCCAGTTGGCCTTGATCTCATTGATGACTTTTTCGTCATTCACGTACAGCACTTGCCCTTCAACTTCGATCTTTCCCAGAGCCGGCTCGTACGCGCAGTTAAAAGCGAAGTTAAATTTGACGCCTTTCTTGCCATCGGCGCTGAAATTCAGGTCTTCCACGTCTTTGATGGAAACATTATTGTTGATGTTGACCTGGCCGCCTTTATTCTCCAAGTTGCGTTCTGCATGCAATTTATGCAAATTTATTTTCACAATAGTCATGGTTGTTCACCTGCTGTTTTATGAACGGTAGGCAGAACGGGAGGTTTATAAAGTTTCCGAGTCTGGAGGAGAGAAAAGTCGTGTTTTACTCATTTTTGCCCAGTACCATCTGCTCTTTATGCCAAACTTTTCTTAGAAAACTCAAATTTCTTGACTCGGCCTTGTTTTAGATCTTCAAAAGACCGCAGCAAAGACTGGAGAAACTCGTTTTGTTCTTTCAGTTCTTTTTTAGCCTGCTCTATCTTTTTTGTCATTTTGCTTTTTGAAGGATTTTTATACGTCTTTCTTCTATGGCCCAGAGTTCCCAGCAGACTCGGTTAACGAGCTCTTGACGTTCCTGAAGAAGCTTTTGGAGTCCTTTGTCCATTCCGTACTCTATAACTGGTTTCTCTTTTAATATTTTTGCCTCTTTTTCAACAAATTCCTTGAAGAACGCAAAGTTGTTTTTAATACTGTCAATGCTCGCTTGCTGCTCCTTTTTATCGGAGACGCCGACAAACAGAACAACAACGAACGGATCGTAGACGAGATAGTAGACGCGAAACTTATTATTCTTCAGTTCTCTAAACCAGGGACACCCTAACGGCTTACCAAGACCATAAGGATTTTCCTCCAGTTTCTTAATCTGACGTTCAAACCGCTGTTTAATATCGGGAGGGAGCTTCTCAAACCTTTGTTCAAATTCATTGGTTTCTTTCAACTCCCACATGCCTTGGCCTAAAAAAAATGAATACTTAAACTTTCAGGTTCACGAGCACCATTATCTTATACGCCAGCTTCGCCAGCGCATACGCTTCGGCACGGAAGTTCTCCTGCGGCGCAAATTCGACGATGTCTGCGCCGATAACGTTTTTTTCCCGAAAGATGAGCTGCAGGATGCTAATAAGCTGATGCCAGAACACGCCGCCGGGCTCCGGCGTGCCGGTGTTGCGGATGAAAGAAAGGTCGAAGACATCAACGTCGATGGAAAAATAGACATTTTTCTTGAGCTCAGGCAGCAGTGATTTTATTTTTTTGAGAGAAAGCTCAGAGCTTCTGAGCAGATGCACGTGCGGCCGTTCTTTGATCATGATACATTCATCTTTATCCATAGAGCGCACGCCGGCGATGAGCAGGTCGTGTTTCTTCGCCAATTGCCGGGCAACGCAGGCATGGTTGTACGGTGAGCCGTTCCAGGAATCGCGGAAATCAGCGTGGGCATCCAGAATGATGACGGAGAAATCGTTGGGTGAATATCTGCTATTGTCTTTTTCCTGACGCTGTTCCATCCCTTTGACCATGCCGAGCGTGACGGCATGATCGCCGCCTAAGCCGATGACGAATTTATTCTGCTGTTGTGCTACCGTGCTGGCAACTTTTTGTATCATCTGCTCCGGCGTGCAGTTCTTCAGCGGCAACGGCTTCAGGAGGGTGATGCCTTTCTCGTACGGTTCGGAGTCAAACTGCTCGTCGTAATACTCGAGAAAATAGGATGCTTTGCTGATCTCTTCCGGCCCTCGGGAAGCGCCTGGGCCATAAGTCCCTTTATGCTCATATGGCAGCGGCAGGATAACGAATTTGCCCTGTTGGTACTGTTCCGGAAGGTTCATCCAGGAGGTTATCTGTTTCATGTTTCTTTTTATCTTTTAACCAGCAGTTGTTCTAACGGTATTTCATACCAGAAAAGCGCCCCCAAATTTTTCCCTTTGTTAATATGGCCGATTCGGCCACCTAGCATATCGATGCTTCTTTTAGAGTCGTACAAATGAAGGCCCGCGCCACCATGATAGACATCTTTTAATTCTCCTCTCGCCTTTTTTGAGTCTATTTGTTCGTAGAATAAATATTGCTCAACATCGGGATCGATTCCCGTCCCATTGTCTTCGACTTCCAACTTTACGGCTGTTTTGTCTGCAGTCATACGTACCGCTAGTTCTGCAACGTGCTCCGGGTATCGCTGAAACATGAGCATGAGGCTGTCACTAGCGTTAGCACAGAAGCCCCAATTTATATAATCAGGAAAGTTCTCTACTTTTCTTCCTAAGAAAGATGCAAGCATATCGTAAAGTCGTTCGCAATGACTATTAGCGAGATCAAATAGCAGGCCATTTGTTCTTCTCAGTTTCTTTGTTTTAGCCTCAGGATGGTGGCGACTGACAATATCCTCTAAATCTTTTCGAGTTGCTCTCATCTCCAAAGCGCTGGCAAAAATCATTCTTCCACCTCCGTATCAATCTTTTCCAGATCACAGAACTCCGTCGCAAAATTATATGCACCGGCATTGAGAAAAGTGAGTGTCTCACCGATTTTTGGCTCTTTCAGGTACACGCGGTAGCGGAACAGGTCCAGGGAGCAGGGAGTTATTCCTTTGATGACATAGGGCTTTCCTTCTTTTTCAGAGAGCTCGCTTTCGACACGGAGTTTCACCGGCACGATAAGGGCATCCATGTTGCTGTTGTAGACGGACGCATTGACGATGATAGTGTTATCATGCAGGCCGATGATGGTGGTTTGGAGTTTTACCGCCGGCGCGGAGATGAATCGGCCGGGCTCGAGCATAAGTTTTATATTGTATTTGCGCAGTCTTTCCCGGAATTCCATAACTTTCTTGCTGATAGCGGGCAGCACGTCCACGTTCGTATTCGCATAGGCTGCCGGCAAGCCGCCGCCCATGTTGATGACGTCGATAGACTCCAGTGTCTTTGTATCGAGCACGGAAAAGATCTCCTCGGCATAATTCCATTCGCTCAGATTCTGCGTCTTGCGGTGGAAATGGATGCCCAGCTGCCGGATTTTGGCGCGGAGCTTTGGATTCGCTGTTATCTCTTGAATGCGTTTATCGATGACCGCTGCCGGCATGCCGAACACAAAATAGCGTTCCGTCCTGAGGGTATGCTCGTGGAGCTTTAAGCGAAGGAAAAGGGTTATTTTCGGAATCTTCTGCTCAGGGGCATCTTTGCCGAGAAATTGGAGGAGCGTGTTTAAATCCGCTTCATTATCGACGACAAATTGGGTTATTCCTTTCCTTGTTAATTCAGCAATCTCTTCTTCCGTCCATGCCTGGGCAAAGAACAGCACGCGTGATGTATCTGCAACGCGCTGCAACTTGTTTTGGAGATGGATACTGAACAACGAATCCGTCTGCGCTTCAAGGATTTTGGTTATAAGCGGATTAGTCTTGGAGCTATAGCTGACACCATCAGCAAGCGCTTTGGCTTTCTGATATTGTTCGAGGACTTTGCTTTGCGAAAGGAGGAATTTAGGTTTAGGAATGTTATTCATCGTAATCATCCTCCCCTTTGGCGAGTGTTAATTTTCCTTCGTCCGTAAGTGAGAGAGCGCCTTCGAGGTTTGAGTTATAGTGGGATAATCGCCCCCGAAAATCAGGTGGAGTAATGGTCTGCAAATCTATGCGCATCTGATAGATGAGAGAGTGGCTTGATGCTCCCCAGCCGCCTTCGTCCCCCACTTTAGCTAAAGTGAACTCCCCTTGAAGCTCACAAAGGAGGCTCTCCTCTGAAGCTCTCTGCAGTATCTTTCTCACTCCCCACCGGGAAGAGCTGAGCAGTATCCTGTCTCCATCGCTTGCATTTCGGGGGATACGAAGTCGCGGATAGTGTTCCCGTACAGAAGCTGCAACGTCATTTTGGACTGAGAGGTAATAATATTCGCCAGTAAGCCATAGTTTAGGAATGCTTTTGGTCTTCACTCGCAACGTATACTCTCTCTTAGGCTGCAGCTGGCTAAATGCCCGCCACACGAGTTCCTCAATGGTGATTTTTTCGTAGGGAGTCATTTCTCATCCTCGATAAGGCTGAGTTGTCCTTCTTCTTCGCTGATCGATAAAGCGCCTTCCAAATCAAGATTGCATACCGAAAGCTTACCTCCCTGATCACCGACTGGAAAAAGGCGGTTAACATGGAGAAAAGAGTAACACCCGCCTTCATCATCATCTTGCGAAGGGGCAGAAAAAAATAGTCTATATTCCCCTTGGGCGCAATAATAGCATTTTGAAGCTTTAGCCGTTTTAAGTATTTTCATCATTTCTGGGATATGAGCCTCTGGACATGATAACCTTATTTTTCGTTCGAAAGGATGACCTGGGAATCTCTGCAGCTCTTCCAAAGCGGGAGAAGGGATAGCAACAAAATAAAATGCAGGACTATATACCCGGAGACCTCGATACATCTTTTGTATAATCCCTTCAATCATAACTTTTTCGATGGTGGCGGATTGAGAATCAATACTTATCTTCCCCAGAGCTTCTCTTACTAATTCTCCAACGCCAATTTTTCGGTATTCACTCATCTTCATCCACCACGCTTAAAGCGCCCTCTTCTTCGCTGATTGTTAAGGCGCCTTCTAAGTTATCCCCCCCGTATAATGATAGCTTTCCACTTTGGTCTTCTTGAAAAAGAGCGTCCAACATGAGGCTGAGGAAATATGATGTTTTCCTTTCTGTTTGAGGGGATCCTTTATTTGAGAAACAGTTCAATTTTATGGAGCTAGTGGTCGTCTCAAAAAGTAAAAACTCTCCTCGGAGAGGATATAGGAATCCATCTTCGCAGAATCTGGGGAAGACCTTTTCGCTTTCTCTTTGCAGATGATAAACCATAATCCTATCTGGGAAAAAGTTTATTCCCTCTCTTGTTCTCATCTCGATAACGATGCTGCGCGGTAGTGGGGTAAAATACCCTCTTTCGTTTCTTTCTATAGTTCCCTGGAGTTCAACGAGCTGCCGATAAGAACCATCCCTCTTTAATGCCAAAGCCCGCAGTACCAAGAGTTCGACATCAATTCGTTCGTGGTTCGTCATTCTTCTCCCTCGGCGATGCTTAGTTTTCCTTCTTCTTCGCTTACCGACAAAGCGCCTTCGAGAGGGCCTTGATACAGAGAAAGCTCCCCAGATTGTTCAGGAGAGATAACCTCGTGAGCTTCGATACCGCCAGGAACTTTTCTTCCCTCGATATGGACTTCTAAGTTTTTCTTTTTAGCTGTTTCTAACTTGTCTACAATTCTCTGCCAATGGTCTTGGTAAGGAGAATTGCTTTCAACAATGAATAAGAAATTTTGGTTAGAATCGATGATATAAAAATGAGGATAATATGCGTTCCCTCGAATTTTTCCTTTTAATCCTATACCGCTTCCTATTCTCATTAAGCCTGCTTCTTCAATGTCTACGTGTTCATACTCCCTCATCTTTCACCACCCCCTCACTGCTCAATTCTTCCAGCGCTTTGATCATTGCTAAAGGAAACATAACGGTGACGTCGCCGATGACCGTCGCAATGTCCGAATCGTCTTTCACTTTCCCCCAGGATTTGGCTTCTTCGGTCGTAGCACCGCTCATGCTGCCGGACGTCTTGTGCGCCGTCGTCATGTACACCGCATAGTCCGCTCCGCCCGTCAGCAGGGTGCATAAAATAGCATGGTGCTTGGAGATGCTCCCCCCCAACGCAATGACCCCTTTTTTCTCATCATGGCTGGTGGAAAACAGAATGTTGCCAAAGTCCTTCACGACATCGACGATAAAATCGCTGTGCTTCTGCTGGAATAGATAGAGGTGGAATCCCAGCGCGCCGTCAGTAATGGCCGGGCAAAATATCGGCACGTTCTGCTTGGCCGCCTGATAGAGTATCGAGTTCTCATCTTTGAGCAGCAGGCCGATTTCCCGTAATAATTCCGACACCGCCCAGCGCTTCTGCTTCCCGTAGAGCATCGCCAGCACCGGAGTAATCCAGTCTTCAAAGCGCATATAGCTCTCATTCTGGATCAGCACATTGCCGATGCGATTCAGGCCTTGCTCATGCAACGCCACATCATCGCTGCTGAAGCTGCCCAGAGAGAACGTTTCACCGGTGGCTTTCATGATGTCTTCTTCGATGCCGCCGACGGTTGTTACAAGCACATTGGCCATCTTCAGGCGGATCAGCTGCGCAAAAAATCCCCGCAGGCCAGAGGTGACCATATTGGACGTAAACGTCAGGAAAATCTTGGCGGACTCTTTCTTCATCTTGACGATAACGTCGGCGGCTTTCGCTAGCTCGATGCTCTGGAAGCCGATACGGCCATAGGCATCCGTTAATTCCTTAACGGTCATGTTCTTCTTCCACTGGAAATCTTGGACGTGCATGGTAAATCACCTATATTTACACCCTGCAAAACACACCACCACAACTCCGCAAAACCCGGAAAAAGCCGTTCTGCGGAAAGATAAATCTATGAGAAAAAGCGCTTCTTAACTGCCTTTCTTGCGCACGGAATCCATACGACGTTAAAACTCCCGTTTCTTTTTAAATATTGCGTTCAGTAATGACTACTCTCCAGAAAAAATTAAGCGCAAAGATTTTTAAATAGCCGATCCATTTTTCAAAGGGTGGACCTCTTCAACAAGACAACCACGCGGTACCTTCTTCCTTCGCTCGCCGGGATGGTTAATGGTATAGGAGCATCACAGGGAAGAGAAGCAAATGGCCTTGAGCTGATCATCTTTGGTGTTCCCATTTTTTTTGCCGTATGCCAGTCGATGGATCAGGCATACCGCCAACTGGATTCTGCGGATCCTTTGTGGGGACGAAAATTTACTCAAGAAGCCGCCAAAGGCGGGATTGTTGCCTCGCTTTCTGCAGCCTTGGGTTATGGCCTTGGCTATCTCGTCGGCTCGTTCTATAGTGTCGGACAAAAATAATTGAGTCATTAATAACCGACATTATATATGAAGGACATAACAATACTGATCAATTATTTATGTCCTTCAGTATATCAGTGAAGCAGCTCTTTCAATAAGCCTTCTTCGATGACTTTATGAGAGACGTACGCAGCAAGATGTGCCAATTTCATTAATTCTTCTGCTTCCAATCCACCCTCTTTCAGGAGGACGTATGCAGTAGAAAGCCCACGGAGTAAACCCCGGTAATATTCTACGGACTGTTTTCCTTCAAAAAAGCGGTTAAAAACGTCTCTAGCCTCCAAGGGGATATTTTCAAAATAACTTGCATAGCGGTAAATGTCGTCTTCTGTGATTACCCCGTCAATACCGCCATCAGCCGCCCGCACAAAAGAGAGAAAAAGAAAACGATGATTTAAACATTTCGCAAGGGAAAGCTTTAAAGTTCAGCTCTATTCTTCTGAAGCCATGCACCTCGTCGACGTCCATTGCCACTTGAATCATACGCTTTTTAAAGAGGATCTGCCGGCAGTACTCCAGCGCGCCGAAAAAGCCGGCGTGAAAGCCATTCTCACCTCCGGCGTGAATCCCCCAGCAAATAGGGATGTTCTCCAACTCGCTAAGAAATATCCGCTCATCAAAGCCAGCCTCGGCATCTATCCTATCGATGCTTTAGGCTTATCTGAAGGGGAAACCGGCTTGCCGCGGCAGACAGAAAAGATCAATCTTGATGAGGAGTTTGCATTCTTCCAGCAGCACAGAGAAGAGATTACGGCTATCGGCGAGGTGGGCATGGATTTTCACTGGACGAAGAAAGAAGACACGGGCGAACAGCAGGCCGAGAACTTCCGAAAGATTATCCGCTTTGCCAAGAAGCTGCAAAAGCCCCTCGTCATCCATTCCCGCAAAGCTGAACTGGAATGCATAGAACTCTTGGAGGAAGAGCTGCCGAACAATGAAATTCCCGTCGATCTGCATTGCTTTGGCGGGAGCAAAAAGCTGGTTCTGCGGGCAGCAGCAAAAGGCTTTTACTTTTCCATCCCGCCGAATATCGTCAAGCTGGAGCATTTCCAGATGCTGGTCCAGCTGGTTGACCTGAAGCAATTACTGACAGAGACGGATGCGCCGTGGCTGAGCCCGATTCCGAGCCAGAAGAACGAGCCGGCCTTTGTGCTGGAAACGATAAAAAAGATTGCAG
>CAZOPZ010000011.1:13731-26802 GCA_964582035.1 uncultured Methanosarcinales archaeon
GTTTGGCGGGTGTCTGTAATTCGTTTTTCTCAAGAGTACGGCTGCCGGCAAGCGAAGGGATCGCTGTCCCTTCGAGCCGTCAGCCTTCGCTCTGCTACGGCTGCCGGGAATCGAACCCGGACTACAAGCTTGGGAAGCTCGGATCATGCCACTAGACCACAGCCGTATGCAATGAAGAGAAAAAGAGATGTATTTAAAAATTATTGTTGTTTGGGTAATAATCCTGCGATGCGATAAAAAATGGAAAAAATAACTGCCCAAGATGTAAAAATCGTACGAATAAATGAAACACATACGGTCAATGAATTCAAATCGTACGAACCGGAACTCATCAATTTCTTGGTAGAAGATGCTTTAAACAATCAGATTCATCGGATTTCGGTAACCTATCTCTGGTTTTTGAAAAAAACCGGAGAATTAGTTGGTTATATTACTTTATTGAATGACAGAATAAACTTAGAGGGTAATTTAAAAGAAGCATTTAGGGACAAAGGGATAGGGTATCATTCTCTGCCCGCTTTAAAAGTTGGCAGGCTTTGTGTGGATAATCGTTTTTTGAGGAAAGGCATAGGAACTCTTATGCTCGCCTTTGCGGTCAAAGTGGCCAATCATATTTTTAATGAATATGCTGGCTGCCGGTTTATTGTCTTGGATGCAAAAAGAAATCCTCAGAATGAACCCATACACTTTTACCGAAAAGTGGGGTTTATTTCTTTGAAAGAGCGTAAGAAAGGGACGACGCCAATGTATTTGGATTTAATTAACAACGTTAAACTTAGTATGTAACGCCTTTTTTATGAATTCTATGCGTTTAGGATTAGGGTTTGTTTGTTCTTTGATCATATTTCTGACAAAGCGTATAGCATCTTGTCCTCTCAAAGTTGGTGTTGCTCTGATTGGTTTTGCCATTTTCTAATATACCCCTAATGTATCGATCATTTATAAGATTTTCTGCGCAAATGGTTAAGAGTTATGAAACTGTGGTAAGAACCAAACTAAGAAGAGTAATTATTTGCTCTGGCGGCGTTTTTCTTGTTATAAACTAATAAAGCTTTAATGCTTGCTCTGCTGGCGAAAATATTCTCCAGCAAAATCACTTCTCCTCTTTCTCTTCCTCTTCGCTTTCCCGGCGGATGACTTTCACTGCATCCATCTTGACCGTGATCGGAATAGGCACGGCAGCTTCAAGCAGCTCGACGACAATCTCTTCTTTCTGCTGGTTGATGCGCATGACTTTGGCCTGCTCGCGCTTGAATGGCCCGGAAATGATCTCGACAATGTCGCTCTTCTGGATATTCATCTCGACTTTGACCTGGGCGAGCATGTGCTCAATCTCTTCATAGGGAATCGCCGTCGCCAATAATCCCCGGGCATAGGGAACGCCCTGGAGGATCGCTTCCGCTGCCGCTTTCGAGGTGGCTTCTACGAAGATGTAGCCGCGCATGCCATGGGGGCGGATGACCGCCAGAATGCCCTCTCCTGCTCTTTGCAGCTTGGCAGCCAGGTAGTCCACGACCTGATCTTCGCGGTTCGCCGCTGTCCTCAGTCCAAAGATTGCGGTTTCCATATTAGAT
This sequence comes from uncultured Methanosarcinales archaeon, assembly GCA_964582035.1. Taxonomy (GTDB): domain Archaea; phylum Nanobdellota; class Nanobdellia; order Woesearchaeales; family GW2011-AR9; genus JAUYQE01. The sequence goes on from CAZOPZ010000011.1 coordinate 15,306, forward strand.
AAGCAGTTGTTTTATCAGGAAAATGACAAAGCCGATAATGCCGATGGCGGCACAGCCGAGACCGGTAATCTTTGCCAGGTTTTTATACTCTTCTTTATTCGGCTTTTTGGTGACCCGCAGCACTCTGAGGGTCTCTTTCCAGAACCGTTTCAGCTTGCCGGGCTGTTCCAGTTGCTGCTCGGGCTGGTCCATGACGGGCTAAACCAGAACTTCATTTATAAATCTTTCTTACAATCTTTTGCGCTCGCTTTGCTCGGCAAAACGCACAAAGGACAAAAGTCCTTTGGCGCCCCGGAGAGCTAAGCTCTCCGAGGGGATTGGACCAAGATGCTCTCTAGTGAGGTTTCGTTTCACTCAACCTCACGATGAACGGTCAGAAAGAATCATTAGGTCAATATCACATAGTAGTTTCACTTCAGTTCTGGGGTAAAAACGTTAGGGGTTTACTTTCTCTTCCTTTCATCCAAGAAATCAATGCCCAGCTCGTCCTCGATGGCTTCCTGCTTGTGGGTAAAATACTTGTTTCCTTCGCCAAAAATCTGCTCGGACTGCACGCCGGTAATGATCAGCATGGTGCGCACGGTTTTCTCCAAGTCTTTGTAGATTTGCGCGCCCCAGATAATCTTCGCGTGGGGGTCGAGCCGCTCAGCGACGGTTTCCACAATCTTTCGGGACTCGTCCAGTGTCAAATTCTCCCCGCCGGAAATATTGATCAGCGCACCCGTGGCCTGGGAAATGTCCACATCAATCAACGGGTTTTCCAGGGCTTTCTGCACGGATTCTTCGGCCCGATTTTCCGCATCAGACTCGCCGACGCCGATCAATGCTACGCCGCCTTCGCTCATGATAGCTTTCACGTCCGCAAAATCGAGATTCACCAAGCCGGCGCGAGTCACCAGTTCCGCGATGCCTTTGACCGCATTCGTCAGCACTTCATCCGCCACTTTGAAAGCGGTCTGCAAAGGCAGATGCGGCGCCAGCTCCAGCAGCTTTTCGTTGGGAATGACAATCAGGGTGTTGATGCTCTGTTCCAGCCGTTCCAAGCCAGAGATGGCATTTTCATGCCGGTGCGAGCCTTCCATCATGAAGGGCATCGTCACAATGGCCACGCTCAGAATGCCCATCTTCTGCGCCAATTGCGCAATAAATGGCGCACTTCCCGTTCCCGTGCCGCCGCCCAGGCCGCAGGTGATGAAAACCATGTCAGCACCTTCCATCGTTTTCTTCAGGTCCGCTTCATTCTCTTTGGCAGCAGCCTCTCCCACTTTCGGATTGGCTCCTGCCCCTAAGCCCTGCGTCAGCTCTTTGCCGATGAGCACTTTCTTGTCAGAATTGGTATACAGCAAATCCTGCGCATCAGTATTGATGGCAATCGTTTCGACTCCTTTAATGCCGACTTCAAATATCCTGTTAATCGTATTATTGCCCGCCCCACCGCAGCCCACGACTTTAATCCGTGTCTTGTGGCTGGCGAGCATCTTTCTCAGCTCGTCATCAATATCGCTGTTGGCCTGCTTGTGGGAGATTTCCTGGGCTTGGATGTCCGGAGAAAATTTAGGATGCACATAGGGTGCAGCTCCTTGCCCGGGTGCTGAGAAAGACTCTGGTTGATAAGCCATAATATCACACCTTTTTTTACTTCAGTAAAAACCAAAAGAAGCTATATAAAGATTATTATGCTTAAAACCGCCGATTACAACATGCGGGATGGATGCGTGATTTTCCTATGCTTCCGGCGCTGGTCCTGCTTCTTGGCGTGTGGCTTCTCCGGCTCCTTTCGGCATTGTTTTGCCCGCAACAGTTACTTCTTCCAATCCCGTCAGCGTTGCCAGCTTCTTCCCGAGCATCTCCAAGAATTCGTTGGGCAGGGCCATCGGCAGGGCGCCCATAGATTTTTTTTCCTGTAATTCTACCTGCAAACCTTTGGTGGGGATGTGGAAAGCCGTGTGCAGGAAGGCTTCCAGCTGCTTTTTCGCATCCGTCACTTTTTCGAGGACATTCACTTCATACTGCACCTCTCTTCCGGCTAAAGGATGATTGAAGTTGACAATGACTCTGCCGCCGGAAACGCGATTGACGATGCCCAGCTGCCCGTCAACGGTGATCTGCAGGCCCGGCTGGGGGTTCATCTTATGCTCGCGGAAAACGCTCATCGGCACGATGCGCAGGTTCTTGATGTCCCGCTTGCCGAAGGCTTGTTCTGGCGAGAGGGGAACTGTGCATTTTTTTCCAATCTCTTTGCCGATCAGGGCATCATCCAAGCCGGGAAGAATCTGTTTCTCGCCGATGCAGATGGTCATCGGGCTGTAAGAGGCATTTTTATTATACAGCTGGTGCTGCCGGGCGACTGCTTCGTCTGTGGTGTCGAAGACGGTGCCATCGGGAAGCTTACCGGTATACTGTAAGGTGATAAAGTCATGAAGGTGAATGTTTTCGGCCATTTTGAGAATGGTTTGATGGAATGTTTATAAATATTTTCTTAGGAAAAGATATTTTATTTCACAACAGATATAAAGTCTCCCTTTTTCGAAAATCTCGTAATAGGGAGGCATCTTATGGAACTCAAACGAAAAGTTGTTGGACTTGGCTTGGCTGCTTTAGTAGCTGGCGTTAGCGGGAGTTGTGAGCCCAATACTACTGCTAATCAAACAACAGGGAACTACACGTTGACAAAGCCGGAAGGATGCCAGAGCGTGGAATGGATAGACTTTGATCCTGGCGGACACAGTCGATGCCCGTATTTTGAGGTTCACTGCCGAGATGCATCTGGGAATCCTCTCACTTATATGCGCTGCACGAGAGATGACAACTGGTTAAAGATAGACCTGCGCTAATTGCTGTTATCCCTCATTCTGTTCTGTTTTAGAAACTGAAGAACCTGTTGCACCGTCTCTTCCGGGGTGATAGTAGTCGTGTCAATGACCAAATCATAGTGCGATTCATCCAGATAATCAAGCCCATAGTATTTCTTATACCGCGCATTATCTTCTTTCAGGCGCTCCTGGACTCTTTTTTTCATCTGCCCTAGGGAAGTAATATTGCCTTCGTTCCGTGCTTCTCTCGTCTCTTTGTGCTGCAGGTCTTTCCAGATTCTGCGGGCTGCTTCTTCAGGTTCAACTTTAATAAATATTTTTATTGATTTTGGGAGAAAATAGAACTGGGTATAGCCTTCAGCAATGACGATTTTTCCTTCTTTTTCTAACTGTTTAGCTTTCTCCGACGCTTTCTTATCAACGTCAATATCGGTTTCCGCATGCGTCTTTGCATACTCGTTCAGCTCTTCCAGAGTCATACCTTTTTCTCTTGCCAGCTCCCGGCGCATGCCCCCCACATAGATGCGTTCTGCGCTTAGTCTCTCCTGCAGTATTTTGGCAACAGTGCTTTTTCCGCTGCCCGGGGTTCCGGAAATAGTGATGATCATGCTGTTTCTCTTTTTTTCTTTGTTTAATAAAGATTTCGCGGGCATGGCAGTTCAATTCTCCCAGAGCAACCTTCTTAAAGAACTCCGATATCCTTCTGCGGGTGGAACAGCCAGCAAAGAGGCGGTGGGGATTTCTGCTCGTAGCTCTCGTTTTTATCGGGGGCGTGGTGCTAGTCATCCGCCCGGCCATTCTCGGGTATGGCGTATACCGTTCTTTGGATGAAACAAATTATACCCTGGAAGAATTTGGCAGGAATGTCCGTGACATGCAGCTGGAATTGCTGACTTCCCAGGCGAACCTTTCCGTGCAGTCGCGGCTGGCTGACGAGGTAGTCTCTCGCTTCGGCACGGTTTCTGATGCCTTAACCACCAGCCTTGAACAGCAGAAACAGCAGTCTTTGCAGTTAGCGGCCTGCCTGGAAGAGCAGCGCCGCTTGGAAGCACAGCTGCAGAAAAAGGAAACAGAAGAGAGCGAGGAAGTGCTGAGCTGCACGGCACGGCTGCAGGAACGGGAGCGGCAATTACTGGATAAAGAAAAAGATCTCGGGGCCGTAGAGAGCGCTTCATCCGCAGCCCTGGCTTCTTTGCGAGCAGAGTACGACCTGCTGCTTAAGAACACGGCAAAGACCATCTGCTGCAAAGAGAAAGTTGATCATCCGCAAGTTTCTTCATATGGCGTCCTGAACGGGAAAATCCTGTGCTTGGAAGAAGGGGGAACGGCGCTGGCGTGTTAGAAAAGCAAAACCAGTGGTAAGAAAATGTCTCCTTAGCGTATTGTCTCATACCTGCTTTTCTGCAAATTGCCCCCATACTCTTTCACTCCTTGCGCAATCCAGAACCATGTGGCTTTCCATAAGCCCCACTGCTCAAAGCGGCGCATGGATGTTGTTACGGTCGTGGGAAAGCAGGCAAACTTCCCGTACTTCTTGAGCTGGAGAATCAATTTTCGATGCTCTTTGACGGCAATGGACTCATCATAGCCGCCCACCCGTTCAAAGTCTTTCTTTCTGCAGAGTAAAGCGCCACTGCAGCCCTGGTACAGCCCTGCTTGGTGATACGCATTTTTTATTGCCATCGCCCAGCGATATTTCAGTGTCAACTTATCCGGGCGAACTCTGGTGGTTGCCACTGCATATTTCTCCGTAAAGTGCTTTTGCATTTTTTCCAGAGCATCTTCTTCTAGCAGCGTATCCGCATCGAGAAAGAGCAGGAGCTTCCCCTTTGCTTTTTTTGCACCGTAGTTCCGAGCCCGGCTGACATTCGCTTGGGCAAGAGAAAAAAGCTGCAGCTGAAAAGGTGCTCTCTTGCGAAACTGTTTCACAACGTTTTCCGTCCCATCCGTGCAGCCATTAGCGACGATAACGAACTCGAAATGTTTCTCAGTTTGCCGGGCAATGCTCTGCAACGTTTTTTCGATATACGCCGCTTCATCGTGTGCGGGGATGATAACAGAAATTTCCGGTTCTTTTTTTTCTTTTAGCTGGGCCATGCTCTTCCTCTCGCTTAAAGCGTCAGGTAATTGGCTGCCCAGAGCATGCCGGGGCTGGCTGCATAATACCAGCTGCGGTAGAGTTTTCCGTCCGGCGTAAAAACTTCATAAAAATTCTGGTGCTGTTCAATAAGCTTCTGGTATGCTTGCCGGTATTTTTCTGCTTTTTCTACATCAATGGCTTTTACCAGCTTCACGTACAGCGGCCCCAGATGCATCCAGAGGGCATTGCCTTCGTAATTCGACAAAGCTACTTTTTCCTGCCAGCGGAATTCTGCGGCATTTTTTTTTGCAGTATATTTCAAAGGAAAAGGCTGATCCAACTCTGCTTCTTGCATGGCCTGTATGCAGGAGCGGAGCTTCCCTTCATCTTTAATCAGGCCGCTCAGGAACGGAAAGATGTTTGCATCGCCGGCCACATATGCTTTTTTCTGCAGGTCATCAGCAAAGCAGCGGCCGTTCCAGAAATGGCGCAGCAGCAGTTCTGGATAATGATGGGCAGCAAAAGGATTCACCAGCTTCATGCTTTTTAAGTCTTGGGCCAGCATGCCGGCCATGCAGTTGTCATAGCAGGAACTTTTGCGGATCGCAAAGTCCTTGAGTGACGACATTTCCAGTTCCGGCCGGATCAGCCCGGTGTTGTGGTCGAGGAGTTCCTGATAGTACTTTTGGATCTCTTGGTTCAGGAACGCCCGGTGATCCTGATACGGGAATCTGGCCAGCTTCAGGCAGTGCATGAACCAGGGCAATGAATCAGCAGCGATCGTCGGGAAGTCATACGGCTTGCCTTGCGGCGTTATCGTCGTCGTGACTTTTCTGGCTCGCTTAAAACGGTGCAGCGCATAGCGCAGCGTGGCCTGGATCTCTTCTTTATAGCCAAGCTTCAGGAGTGCAGCAGTGCAGAAGCCGAAATCCCGCGTCCAGAACTGGGGGAAATTCCCTTCTTTCGTCGACGTCTGAAAGAAGCGGCCGTTCCAGCAGCCTTTGACGATCTGCCTGCAGATTTCTGCAGCATCGCCTTCATATTGTTTTGGCGAGAAGCGGTTTTTTAGGCTGGAAAAAGCAATACGGCTACCTTCGGTGAGATAGATGAGGGGTGAGGGCATGGTCTGTTATGGCGTTGTCGTATTTAAAAAACTGCTGCTCTTTTTTCTGGGCTTTGGAGCGTATCATTTAACACGGGCCGGGGAGGACTTACAGTCCGAGTATGCTGCCAAGCTGCTCGTGAGGCTAAGCGAAGCGAAAGCCTCACTTGACACACGTTCGCCCAGCGTACTTGGGCCTTTGAACCCCCGACACCAAGCTTAGGAAGCTTGTGCCCTATCCAGACTAGGCGACCGGCCCGCAATTCATCTGGAGACCCGAATCTTTATAATATTTGCTCTTCAACTCAGTTGTACCTGCCAAAGGTGAGGAAAATTTTTATGGAAACGATTGAGTTCCCCAAGCCAAAACTGCATCTTTTTGTCTGCATCAATGACCGGACGGCAATGCCAGGCAACCAAACGCCCAGCTGCGGCCCGCGCATCAAGCCGGAAGATGTCAAGAAAGTCAAAGAGTGGATCCGGGCGCAAGGCTTAACGTCTCAGGTTTACTGCACGAAAGCGCAATGTTTGGGCTTTTGTAATGCAGAAGGCAGCATCGCCGTGGCATATCCAAGAGGCAGATTTGTCAAGGGGATTCAGAGCGCTGAGGATTTGAAAGAGATTATTGCTGAAGAATTGGGAAGAAAGAGCTGAACTTTCTTTCTGGCTGGGGGAATTTCACGGTTTTGCTCCAAAATGTTTATATAGAATGATAAGTATAAGATAAGGGAAAGATAATGATTGTCATTTCGGACCATGCCCGGAAAGCCATGGATGATGATGGGATTACGGAAGAAGAGCTTACATCCTGTTTAGAGCATGGTCAGCTAGAAATCAAACAATTTGTATCAGGCGAGCTTCGATATGGCAAGAAGGTAGAATTAAAAAACAAAACTATCATGGTCATTTACACGCAGAAAAAAGAAGTTATCAGAGTGATAACCTGTTATACCATTCAGAGGAAAAGATGGCAAAACAGATGAAAGAAAACGTTCCTTACTGTGTACCCTGTGATAAAGAGATGCACGAAGTACTTTTGCCCAAATACGAATATGAAGAAGGGATGGTGCTCCATAATGTTCTTTCCTACCGGTGCAATGCCTGTGGCCACGTCTTTTTTACGGAAAAGCAGGCTAGGGATATGAAATCGAGGACTCATGATCTTAAAGAATACACTTTTGGCTTTGAAAGAAAAGTGATTCTGAGCGGGAAAAGCTTGGTGGTGAGCATCCCCCATGAGTTGGCGGATCACTTGAGCATCAGGCAAGGGCAAAAGCTAAAGATCTATCCCGTGGCGAATGAAGGGTTACTGGTCAGAAAAGTTTAAACAGTTTTATTCTCGTCGCGAATAATGCCAGTGATAGAGAATAGTACCCACCAGGACCTCACACCCCGCTCTCAAATCGCCATTTTCTGTCAAGATAACCTCACTGAGCGAGTCTAATGCATATTCCAAAGTCTCTTGTGTCCAGAGATCAGCAGGACTTGGTTCGCGTTCTTGGGGCGGCAAGGATTTAACAGCAAATATGGCTTTTAGTCTGGTGTTTAATGGCTGCTCCTGGTCCTTAATAATGTCAAAAAGGCTTCGCACCACGGCTTTGGCGCTTGTGATATCGAGATCGTATGCCCACCCTACAACATCATCACTATCATTCTCTGAGAAATACTGTGCGAGAACGTCCTGACAGAGCTTCGGGTCGACTCCTTGCAAAGCAGCATAAAAATCAGTTGCCCGCGACTCTAATGCTTCCCGCAGTTTTGATGATCTCTCTGTGTCTGAGAGGGCTTTTTCTGAAACCATTCCCTGCTCGAATGGTAGAATACTCTTAAATCTTTCTGCAAAAAACTAACATCCCCGCACCGCTTCCACCACGACTGCCTGCTCTGCGCAGATCTGCTCGGCATCGTACGGAGTCACTTTTGGCGTGATTTTCACCTGGCGGATGGTGCCGCTGGTTGCGATGGAGTACGGCACTTTGCCGACGTAGCTGCCGGCTTTGTCCATCTTGGCATCATTCAGCTCAAAAGTCTCTGCACGTTCCGTGCCGATGGCATTGACGATCAAGCCCGTCACTTTGATATTCACGCCATTCTCGACGGTAAAAGAGAGCTGATTCTTGGCTGCATCCTGGCAGAGCTGTTCCTGGCCACCGATGCTTGCTATGTGCAGGCTGATGGCAATGGGGCATTCGGCGGCTTCTTCGACTTGGGCACTGCCGAAGTTCATAATGACCGTACCGACAGCAACGGCAAAGGAGATCAGGAGAAAAGTGATCATCAAGGGCGTGATGCCGCTCTTATCCCATAGTCCTTTCCTATCCAAAAACTGTTTTTTATCTTCGACGCTCATCCTAGGCCTTCCAGTGCGTTTTTCCTTGGTGGAGCACTTCCGTGATGCGATGCAGGGGCACGAACACTTCTTTTCCGCGATCGAGGAACACTAGGAATTCTTTCTCGATGCTTTTGAGCTGCTTGCCTTCGAGCGTGAATTCCTTGTTGCTCAGCGGGCTTTTGTATTTGAAATGGAATTCATGCTTTTTTGGATGATGATGGATATTTTTTGCCACACCTTTGATGGGCTTTTCTGCTTCCCAGAGCGGGTTGGCTCCTTTGAAAATGACGCCGGACAGGCTTAAAAGGGCTATTCCCAGGATAATGCTCACCAAAGGATTTTCCACATACGGGAGGTAACCCGGGCCGTCATAGACGCCCACCCAGAAGAAGACCACGCCAATAAGGCCAAAGATATACCAAAAGTATTTTTTGAAATCGTCTGTGCTGAGCATCTTAAAGCCTCCAGTAGCGTTCGCCTTTGTAGCGGATTTCTTTTATGCGGTGCAGGGGGATGAACAGCTCTTTTTTCTCGTGCGGCAGTACGACGACGAGCGCATCTTTTTCGATTTTTTTGATAAATGAAGCAGGGATGCTCTGCTCTTTTTTCTGTGCCTCGTCATAATAGTGCAGGGAAAAATTCTTCTTGTCCTGGCGGGCCTGGAGGCTGTGCAGAGTCTTGGTGACCCCTCTTTTTATGCCGCCCAGCGGATCGAACTCGTTGAAAATCAGGCTGGAAAGGGTCAGCATGGAGAACCCTAAAAAGAGCAGGATCCAGGGGATGGATGCTTCGGGTATAGCGGGAAAAAAGCCAAAAACAGCATAGCTGCCGTCCCACAGCCCTTTCCACGTGAAGACGACGCCGACGGCGATATACAATGAAGCTAAGAAATGCTGGTCTTGTTCGCGTAACACTATGGTCCTCCCTCTTTTTTCTGGAATTTCTTCTATCCGGCTTGTGAGGCCAGCGTCGTTCGCAGCCGCTCTATCTGCGTATTGGCTACCCGTAGTTTTCTATGGCAAGCCACCGCGCCTCCCGTATAGGCTTGGCCTGCTAATGCTTGCTCTGAACTGGCAAGGTCTGCACGTAAGTCCTCATCGAGCAAGCTTTCCAGTTCTTCTTCTGCAGCCAGGTCTTCATCCGGTATTATTTTCTCTGATGCTGCACAGCCTGCCAATAGGAATAGTGCACTTATCAGAAACACGAATCCGAATATTCTCCTCTTTTTCATCATAAGCACCTCTGGTATTAGTATAAATCACTTATAAGAAAAATACTTAATTATAAATAACTTCCTATAAGAGCAAAAACAAATCTTTTTAAACTAAAGGAAAACTACTTTGTTTTCATGGTTAAGACGCTCAAACACCCCATTGGCTACATTACGGGCGAAGGGTGCGGCCCTGACACTATTGGTGCAGCTCTCCGTGTCTTAAAAGAAATTGAAAAAATTAAAAACATAAGATTTAGATTCATTGAATACCAAAGAGAAGCTCCGGCTTTAAAGTATACCCGGGGTTCTTACCTACAACTTAAAAATTTCTATGCCCAGATAAAAAAAGAGGGCGGGTGCATCATCCGGGGCGGCATTTATGCACGACAAGTGTACAAATTACGGCAGGATTTTCAGATGACGTTCAAGCCGATATTAATCAATCCGATAACGGAGCTCTCTGAGAATTCGCTGTTGAAAGACGGTTTTGCTCAAAAAATAGACCTGTTGATTATTCGGGAAAACGCCCAGGGGTCACTGATGGCCAAAGAGAAATTAAAAAAAACAAAAAGGGGAAAACAGTTTGAAGGAAAGTTTCGCTATGATGAGCGCTTATGTACACAATTTGTTAAAATGTGCTATGAAGCAGCCCGCAAACGAAAGAAGAAGATCATGTTTCTCATAAAAGGTGATGTGTGGAGCCGAAAACATCTTGGAGGTCTGTGGTTTGATATCTGGGAAAAAGTGGGAAAACAGTACCCAGAGGTTGAATTTGACTGGGAACATGAGGATACGTGGTTTGGTTATTTTATGACCCATCCCGAAAAATATGACACCGTCGTGGCCTTAGATATTGCGGGAGACATCATAACCGACCCGATTGCGGCGTTAGCATATGGAACACGGGCAGTTACCCCGTCCGCAAATATCAGCCCCGACGGGTTTATGGTTTTTCAGACCATCCATGGCGCAGGCACGGAGATCCCCAAAGGAAAAGCAAACCCCATCGCTACCTTGCGGGGCGTGGGGCTCATGATGGACTACTTTTATAACCTACCAGAAATGCGGGAGTTACTTGAAAAAGCGATACGGAAGGTACTTGCTGATGGCTATCGATCCATAGACCTTTATAACTCCGAGAATCCCCAGCACCAATTATTAGGAACAAAAGAGATGACTTACCACATTATCTCCGCAATGAAAAAGCTTTCTGCAAGAAGCTGACTCCGAGACGCTTTCCCGCACTTTGTTGGCTGCAACCAGAACGTGCCAACAGATTTATATACTTTTTTCATTTAATTGCTCTTTAAGATGGTGGTAGCAATAGAAGAGATTCTCAATATATTTATCGTCATTTCTGCATCTCTGGCGGCATTTCTCGGGCTTTGGGCGATTAACACTTTATTTAAGAACAAGCTGAAAGAATTGTTTTCTGATACGCAATTTTTTATTTTCTTCTTCATGGTCTTTGGCTACTCGCTGTATGCTTTGGGGGAAGTAACCTGGTTCTTGATTTATGAACTCTTCAGCCTTTATTCTCTTGCTGGCATGGCTGATTTTTATTGGATAACAGGAAGCCTCTTTATGTTCATCCCTTTGACGGCCCTTGGAAAGCGGTTGTATCAAACCTATAGTTCCCTTCGGAAAGCGATCCCTTTATTCTTCTTTGGCGCTGCTCTCTTGTTGCTGGTTCTGGGCGGAAATCTTCTCGATTATTATTATTCGGCAAGCAATTCGCTCCTCTTACTGGCCTCTGCTCCTTTGTTTTTGTTTTTTCGGGAGCTCAAGTCTTCCGGGGCTTTCGAAGCCAATTTGATATATCTCTTCTTTGGCAACATCAGCTTTCTCGTTGCTGAACTCAGCTATATCTACATCGTCCCTCGCGAGATATTTGGCTTTTTAGGGATTATTGCAAACGGTGCGTATGGGATCGGCTTTTTTCTCAGCGCTTTCGTAT
>CAZOPZ010000012.1:0-7714 GCA_964582035.1 uncultured Methanosarcinales archaeon
CGCCGGGAACACCATCATTATCACTATCAACATACACCGTTCCCGTTACACCCTGAAAAGCGGCTGCTTGCAGAAGAAAATCGATGCCCGAGAGAGATTCCCGGTCTTCGCTAATCGTAACGGTACGCTCAGCGGCAGGAAACCCCGGCTTGCTGGCACGGAGATGGAAAGTTCCTGTAGGGAGTCCCGTGAGCGTATATGTTCCATCGCCCGCTGCCACTGCCGAACGGCCCAGTTCCACAACAAAAACGATGGCACCAGAAGCGGGATCGGTTGGCGTACTGACGCTTCCGGAAATTTCTGCCGTGCCTGCGGTCGGAAATCCCGTCGGCGGAACCGCTGCTCCACATTCCAGCGCACAGGCGCTTTCTGAAAGAACGGAGGTGTCAAAATCGATGTCGCTTTCATCTAATCCGAAGTCCTGCGCATATTGCACACACGAGTACAAAGTGGTTTCCCACGTGCAGCTGTTCTGCGCTGCAATTTTACAGCAGGCCGGGCCGCATTGCCGCGTTTCTTCTTCTGGCGTTAAGGCTACGCCGCCGAGGAATTCGCATTGGCCTATAGGCCGTTCAGTGCAATCGACGCTGCAGGTAACCTGTTCACAGTCTTCCGGGAATTCAGCACAACTGACTCCTTCAGCAAAATGTGTCTCCAAATCGCAGTTGGCATAATTGGCGCAATCGGCTGCTGCCGTTTCCCGGGGAAGGCTCTGGCAGTACAGCCGCTCATCGCCGCCCGCATAGAGGTAGCAGCCTTCCTCTGCTGCTGCAGAAAAGGTAAAAACTACTGATAGGAGAAAAACTACTAAAAGCAAACCTCTTTTTTTAAGTCCCATAAATTATCTCTTATAAAATAATTGAGGTATATAAATGTTATTTTTATCGCTGAGAAGAAGAGAAAAAAAGACTGCCAAAAAGGTATTTACGAAGGGCTAACACCATAAACGAGCTGAGAATTGGCACATTCGGAAGGAGTATCGGAAACCCGAATGCGAATATCCTGCCAATCTTTCAGGCCTGCTTGGTCGAAAACAGAAGCGGTGAGCGTGTAGCTTCCCCCTACCAGCCCGGAGGGGAGAAAAAACTTGCCGAGCTGTTCAGCTGAAGCCGAATTCTGTTGTTCATCAAGATCTTCGGAAGAAAACTCATACTGGAGGCTTGCATCATCGCCCTCATCGGGATCGTGAGCTATTAGCGTAATATCGATGGGCTCATGGGATAAAGCGAAATAGTCATAATCGTCAGGATTGCCCAGAATACAGGAACCTTTCTCGACATAATCCAGCGCCGGCGGCCGGTTCTGCACCGCTATGCTAAAAGCATAGGTTGGCTGATTTTTGAGGATGGCGTTAGACTCCTCCACGAGAAAAGTAAAAATGGTATCTCCTGTTTCGCTGTCTGTAACAATATCCGGCGATGCAACTTGAAGACGATTAAGGGCGTCGGCAAAAGTTGCTTTGGGACATCCGTCCTCATTTTCTTGGCAGCCATATGTAAACCTTTCTTGCATCACATCATCTTCATAATCAAAATCAACATATTTCTGCTCCCAGCGCAAAGGCTCAATGATGGCGGCTTTTAAAAATGAACCGAGCTTGCTGGGGTAGACGAAGCCAAATTCCGAAAGATGGAAAAATTCTTGGCCGGCAGCTTCAAAAGTCAGCGGATATTTCGCATCAACAATGATTGACGTATCCGTGATATCGACGTGCATCTGCACCGTCTCTTCGCCGACAATTTGGGCACCGGGATAAATCTCACCCAGAATCCATTCTTCGACGCAGGAAACCGCTTCTTTTTTCAAGAAATATTCCAGATCTTTTTCATAACTGCGGATGCTGGGAAAGGACAATTCGCCGAAGCCTACGCTCACATTCGGAAAGCGATAGGGGCAGAACCCTGAGTCCGGAAAAAAAGGGGTGTCACAGGGATAGAGATTTGCAGGATCACTTGCCTCCTGTTGAAGGCCATAAGCGACTTTTCTGTCACCGACATCTATACCATTAGTGCCGGGCTGAAACGGAAATATTCCGCCCTGATCCTGCCAAATGGTGCCATCCTGGCCGAGGCTGATTATGCCTCGCTCCAAAGATTTTTCCAGACAGCTGTCCACAAACAATCGTAAAGCTTCCTTGGTAAACACCCGGCCAAGCACTTCTTCTCTTTCACCGAGAAGCTGCGCTTGCTTTATGCGGGCCGTGATCAGAAAGAGGAAAACAAAAATCAGGAAGATGACGATGCCCAGAATGATGAAGATGGTAACTTGAGCATGCCTGCTCGGAAGAATCACCTCTTTTTTCCCCATTCCAAAAGATAAAGAATAAGAGCTTATAAATATTGTTCTGAGAAAGCTTTACTCGTCGCTAACGCGCAGCTTTCCCGTCAGCTGCGGCCAGAGGAAATCAGCTCCTGTTATGGCTTTGACTTTCTGCACATCGCCGTCGACAAAACAACGTAAGGGCTCTTCTCTGGATGGTAAGGGGAGAGGGCGCTGGAAATCCGGATAAGCTAAGCGCTTTTTATCGACGTATTCGCATATCGGCGTGTCAAAGCCTTCGTATTCGGCTTTGAGAGTTTTGGTAACTTCTTTATCCTCATTGAACCCTCGCTCTTTGACGGCCCGGACTTTCCTGCAATCGGGCTGCAGAAAGCCAAAGACGCCTTGGCACTCTTTGTTCAACAAGTAGAGATCACGGAAATTTTTAACGCTGCTCAGGAAATCCCGAGCATTCTCGTCGAGCCTGCCGAGCAGCGCATCAAAGCTGAAGCCCCTTCCACCAGAAAGGTCGATTTCTTCCCGCGCATAAGCAATGGCCTGCAGATCCTGAGCGTACCACACGTCTGCTCCACCGACAGTACATTTCGCAAATCCAGAACTGCTGCCGACGCAGGATTCCGAGTCTATGCCGAGCGCCGAAAAGACAGAATCCTCGTCGGGAAGGGGCTTGTTTATCGTCGTGGCAAAAGCTGTTTTCCACTGGTTGCCCTCTTTGTACTGCAAGATGCAGACGTTATTGATGCATTTATTTTCATCATCGGGGATAAGAGAGTTCAGGTTTTCAAAGCAGGTTTGTTCTCCGCTGAGAGGATTGCCAAATGTTCCGCCCAGCGTTGCTTTCGAGAACTCCGCATCGATAAGTGCCGTCTGGTAATCCGTACAATACAAAACATAATCTTTTCCATCTGCAATTTCAAATAAGCGCCCCGCTACTGCCCGTGTGCGGCTCGTCCAGTTGCCCTCTTGGCAGTAATTGTCAAAAAGGAATTCGTTATCATTAATGCAGCTCGGTAGCTCCGAACCATAGCCTTCCGCAAAGAGCTGCGGAGCGGTAACGGCCGAACTGCCTTCCGCTGAGACAAAACACTGGCTCTGTGCGCTGCAGAATCCGGGCTGGCCATTCAAACTCTGCTTCACCGGCTGGTATGTCCATTCGCCAGCGATGCAGCGGTAATAGCGGTCTTCGCCGACGGGCTCAGCAAGCAGCGGAGAATCATCCATCGACGCCACACAAGTAAAGCCATTCCAGCAGGAATCTTCTGCACAGCAGGATTGGCCTTGGCGGTGAAGAGAGAGCGGAATGTTGCGTTGAGCGTCTTCTGCATCATAGGTTGCAGGCCCTAAATCGTCGATAATCTGCAATAAAGGATTTTCGATGGTGCAACTGAGCTTCCCTACTTCTGGCCCCGAGAATTCAACGACGACAAAAGAATCGGTGCCCGTTGAAAACCTTTTCTCTGTTAGAGGCCGTTCTTTGCCATCTTTATCGTAGAGGAAGAACTGCGCCGGGCATTGATTGGCAAAAGCATGCTGGGAAAAATCAAGGGTAATGCCGGAAGGAACGGCCAGTCGTCCGGAACGCAACACTTCCCCAGAACGCAATTCGGCTTTTTCGTTACTGAACACTTCCCGCAGAGGCCGCGAGGAGAAAAGAGTCCAGCCGGGAACCGTATTCCCTTCAAAAGCAAATGCGGCGTTGGGCAGAAAATTTCTGCCGGGAAGAATAGAAGTCTGGTGTGTTCTGCTGAGAGCAGCTTTTTCTTCTTCTGTGGCATCTTCTTTCAGGGCAAGCTCGGAAACGCTCGTGGGGATAGAAGTTGGCTCTGCATAACCTATTTGTTCTAAAGCTTCAGTACTCCACGACGGCACACCGCCGACGGCCAAACTGCTTGGCGCGCAGAACTGTTCCGCTTTCGGCGAGCAAAAATCCAGGTCTTCGGCCAGTTCTCCCGTATCCTTGATGTACTGCGGCGCCTGGCAGCCATAGAAGCCGATGTCCTGCTCATCGCTGATGAAAACCACCTGCTGCGGGACGTTCTTGGCTTTGAGCATGGCGGGCATGGTGACAGAAAGGCCTTCGCTGCCGACGAGAATCTGTTGTATTTCTTCCGTTTCAGGATTTTTGGTGATGAGATAAAGGTCGTACAAGCCGGGATGCTTGTTAGTGACGAAGGTTGTGCCGTGGAGCAAAGGCAAGAGGCATTCGGAGAAGCTGCAGGCATACGTTCTTTGCTCTGTCACTTCCGATCCTTCTATGACAGTAATGCGTATCCCACTCTCGAAAGAAAGATCAAGCTCCCGTTTTTCAACTAGTGATTTATAACGCACCGCAAACTCCACGTTCGTTATCGGCATGCCTTCCGCAACTGCCTGCGAATTCCAGCAGGCATAATTTTGGCCATCGGTATATTCCCTACTCGCTCCTGCATAATATTCACCGTTCCCATCGTTGAAATCATTGCCGCAGCAGTTGGCAGCAGCTTCCTCAACGACGGTGTCATCACCCAGCCAAGCCGAATCGCCATAACGGCTGGTACAGATAGCTGCACCGGTTATCCGCCCTCCGCCATCGTCGATATTCTCGATCCAGACATTTTCTGTGGCCGATTCCTGGCCGGAGCAGAGGAATTCTTGGGCATCGCTGCTGAGGTAAACGTCTTTTACTCTCATGGAAATTTCCTGATCGTTGGAAATGAGAATGGAAGCCACGTTGGAAAAGGGGGCAATGGGCACTTTGACGTGCATGAACTGCTCCCCTTCGGGAAAGAGCGGCCGGCTGATGATGTCACCCAAGACATTTTTTTTGAAATAAGAAGTGTCATCCGGCCCAGAAATGTCTACAAAAAGGGAAAGCGGCAAGGCCTCATCACCAAGCTCTTCCTGAAAATCGACCAAGAAATTCAAGTACTGATAGCCGGTAAAGTCCAGCAAAGCACCGTCACCGTAATAGGAGACATAAGCAAGATCACTCGCCAGAATCCGGGCACTACTACCTGCGGACTGAACAGGGGGAGTAAAGAGAGTAAATAATCCTTGCCCTTTCTCCCGCACTTTGGCGCCACCATTCTCTGCAGCAGTGACTTCTTTCACACATTCTGCCCAGCTCCAGTGATTGCCCTCATCGTAGCAGAAGAAACGGTTGCTGGTCTTGCGCAGGTCGTCATACGTTTCTTCGCCGGAAGGACTGACGCTGGACGGGGTCTGGTTTAAAGGGCCTTCATTCGTTGCTAGGTTACAGGCATACCACTGCGCACCGTTGGAAACGACATCATATGCTTTGTTGATGGTAAAAATCTTGAAGGCGCCCACAGATGCGTCTAGCCAGCACCACTCTTCTCCAGCGCAAGCACCCCCGTCTGCAAAGAGAGAAGACGCCGGTTGCGTGGCTCTTCCCCCCTCTTTGTCATAGCCCGCCTCCTCACTATTGACACAGAGGTAATTCCCTGATGAACCCGATTTTGTTCCCGAAGCAATCACGCCCAGATCGCTCGGATCATCGCCGCAGCAGTTGTTGCCGGTGGAAGAAAGGAGCCAGTCGTTGTTTATTTCGCAAGACGTTTCGAATTCGGGAAGGTCGCAGTCGTCGATAACATCATCATACACATATTCTGGCTCACCTCGCCATTCGCTACAGTCATTGTCTACATTGTCGCCACACTTTTCACTAGCTAGCAGTTGATTCAGGCAAGGAAGAGGAGAACCTTCTGCAGTACTACAACCAAACGGAAAATTGCTGAAAACCGAACTATCGCGAGGAGCGCAATCGTTGAGATCTGGAACGCCATCACCATCAGAATCAAAGATTTCGCTAACTTCAGTGGTCCAGAGATAAGTTCCACTGGCAGTTCCTAAACAAATAAACTCCTCAACCCCAATGGTTATTGTTTGTCCTAGGACTGTGTCATCACATTGATACCAGTAATTGTCGTTCCCACAAATGAGCCCTTTGCCATCTTTGTATTGAACATTAGTTCGTAGAGCAACCTCAGCTTGTTCTCCGCCATCATCACTACAAAACCATTGGCCATCTGGGTCTTCATCGGGGCAATAGGTCTGTCCTATGTTGTTGTTTAATGGAGTGATCCTTTTATTCTCATTGTTAATGTTATACCCAGTGGAGGAAATGCTCCAGCCGCAGGTGTCCCCTGCTCCTTCTTTATTGCGGGCGCCAAAGTAACACCCTTCGCTATCTGGTGGCCAGCTTCTAGGTAATTCACCGCTATCGGTAGCCGTACAAGGCCAGCTCCCACCCAATCCTCGCTGATAAAATATTATTTCCGGAGTCTCACAAATTTCATCAGGGTCGCAATCAACATTCCAGTAAACCATTTGATACTTTTCAAACGCCACAACCCCCGCACTACTCAATACCAAAAGAACTACAAGTATTAGAATACCTCTTTTTACGTCCATATCTAAAAAAGAATCAATTCTTTAATATTTATAAACCTAGCGACTACTGTTCCCGTGGCACCTGCAGAATAAGTACGTAGTCCAGCCAGCAGGTATTGGCAGTGATGCCCTCATAGTCCCGCCAGCACCAGAAAAGGGCCATGTTGCGTATGGCCACCCGCGGGAGCACTTGTTGCAGAATCTCCTGCCTATCGATTTCCAAAGTGGCTTGGACTTGGCCATTTGGCCATCCACCAAGATCATCATAGCGCATGGCGTAAATATGCCATTCTCGGGGATCGATGCCCGTAGCGACGGGCCCTTCATCATACCAATCCAAAAGAAAGTCTGCTTGCCCATCCGCTTGAATAGAGCAGAGATTGCTGAAGATGCCTTGCGGATCGTCCATGCGCATGACAAATTCGATATAGACAGATTTCTCGGGAGTTATAAGGCTGCTGTCATAAGGCTGCCGAGATTCGATGGAGCCGCCGGACATGCGGAGAATATCGGTCTCCTCTTCCAAAACAGCTTGAGTTCCCCCTTTAACATGCCAGTAGTCCCGAATATCCGGGCGGTCTGAAGAGCGTTCAAAATGGTCCCAGAACAGCTCTTCGCCAGGAGTGCAAGCCCCTGCATAACAAGGCTGCTGGATTGGACAGGCTACCATCGGCTCTTCTTCCCAAATGCCACAGCTATCAACACCAAAAACATACCCATCAAGACACACCTGCTCCGCGCGGGGCTGGCAATGTTCATGAAAAGGGGTTCCTTCCTGAGGAACTTCCGAAGGGTCGATGCACGTTCCTGCATACCATATGCGGCCTTCTTTGCAGGAAGGGGCTTCAGTAGAAAGAGGGGAAAGAGTCTCGTCCGTGCATGCCAACGCTCCACTCAAGAGCAAAGCAGCCAATCCCGTTACTATTTTCATTACCACTCTAAAGAAGCAAATTATTTATAAACCTTTGCAGGAAAAACGGCAAAGGCCTCAAAACCACTCTTCCGGCCCGCCGCACTGGTACCAGCCGCGGTGCCCTTGCGA
>CAZOPZ010000012.1:7724-26446 GCA_964582035.1 uncultured Methanosarcinales archaeon
CGAGGGCTGGCAGGGCTCATTCCGGCAAAGGCAGTCTTCGGCTTCGGGAGATATGGTCACATAGCAAAAAGAGCCTTCCCCAGGTAAAAAACCAGCAAGGGAAGCAGGCCCAAAATAGAAAGCATCGTTGCAGGGATCGACTTCGCCTAAAGCGTTGTGAAAGCGCAGCTGCACGCCAGGCTCCGGGATCAGGAACGAATAGTTGGCCGGGGAACAGGAAAGGCCTGCAAAATCGTTGGAAAAATAATCGATGCCGGTGTGAGCATATTCTTTACAGTCCGGAGAAGGCTGGAACAGGCGTTGTCGGGGCAGTTCTTCCTCAAAAGCGTCACTTTCCATGACGTCTTCATCAGCAAATGGGCGATAGCGCCATTCTGTCGATGGAGTTTCTTCAAAAGGCTCTCCGGGCGGAGCGCCGCAAGCTCCCGTCAGCGCTAAGGTAAAAAGCATTGGCCCAAAATATTTTTTCATTCTGCTGGGGGAAACCTGTCTTTTCTTAAATGTTGTTTAACTGAAAAACAGGAAAAGAAAATGACGTTCTCAGCGCAGCACTGCAAATTGATGAACATTCAGCTCAACGATGATAAACAGCACGTAAAGCAGGATAAGCCCGATGCCTTCCTTCCAGTACAGGCGCCCGCCTGATTCAACGAAGGTTGTAAATAAAAACGCTATGACTAATAAGAAAGCACTGCTGGTAATAAACAGCAAAAAGTTTGCGGTTATGGGATTGATAAGCGCGGTAATTCCCAGCACCAACGTGGAATTTATGACAACCGCACCCATAATATCACCAAGAACAAATTGAGGATGTTTTTTCATGACCGAGACCGCGCTAAACACCAACTCCGGCAAAGAAGTTCCCAGCGCCACAAAAAATAGGCCAATGAAAATGGGCGCTAGTCCTAAGTCAAAAGAGAGGGCACTGCCATATTCCACAACAAAATCAGCACTGTAAAATAAAACGATTAGGCCGCCTATGAACCCCAAGAGCGCACCGATAACCTTCCAAGGAGCAACATGATTGCGCAGGGGTTTGTGAAAAGACTGTCTCTGCCGCAGCAGATAGAACGTGTAAGAGACAAAAACCACCAAGAGCAGAAGACCATCAAGACGGCTTAAGGTATTCCCAAAAAACATGAGCACTAAAGGAAAGGCAGCGATGCCGGCCATCCACAGCGCATCTTTCTTGATGAGCTGTTTCTTTGTATCAATTTTCCGCGCCAGCACCGTGGCAATGCCCATAACCAAAGTCAAATCAACAATATTGCTGCCAATAACATTGCCCAGAGCCAAAGCAGAATTCCCCATCAGCGCTGCATTAATGCCCACAAAGAGCTCTGGCAGGCTTGTTGAAAAAGCCATCAAAACAAAAGCGATGACGAACTCGGTGAGGCGCAAGAAGCGAGCCAGAAGGCTTAAGCAGCGCACTAGCCAGGAAGCGCTGGCAGCCAAGACGAGGGAAGCGATAATAAAAAAAAAGATGTTTTGGAGGAGAGGCATGGGGAGAGAAACGTTATCGCTCCTTATTTTTTGTTCTGTTTTTTGTTAAGCGAAGAGGGGGTTTCCAGCCGTTCTTTTTTTTAGCGGAAAGGAATTTTTCCGTAAAAGCCACAGCCACACCGGAAAGAATAAACTGGCCGAGGAGGAAAGGCCCTAGCAGTTCCACGATTTTCTCCATGCCGGGAATATTGAGCCCCACGAGCACAAAGGTAATCGAGATGGCGGTAACCCCATTCGGCCCAACGAGAGCAATATACCACTTTTCCCGGCGGAGCAAATGCCGTACGCTGAGAGCCACACCGACATAACGCAGCAGAACGTATCCAAAGAGGAGAACAACGACAACCAAAAAAAACTGCCAGCTCACGGGAAGGGAAAGCAACGTGCCAAACAACACAAAAAGCAGAATATACACGGACCGCGAGAAGACGCTTTCCACCTCTAAAAGATGCCCGCGCTGCTTGATATACAGGTTCCCAAACAGCAGGCCCAGCGCCATGACTCCCAGGACACCATTCCCCCCTAAAACTTCGGAAAGTGCATAGGTAATCAGCGAGGCGATGAGCACAGCTAGCGGCGCATAGACGCGGGAATAGACGAGACGCAATACTTTGAAGAGAATAAGCCCGGCCAAGACGCCCACGCCGATGCCGATGGAAAGCTTCAGAAGCAAAGGTTTTACTTGCGATAGGAGATGGTTATTTGCACCATAGAATAACAAATCAATCACCAAAAAAGGGAGGATAGCGTTAAGAGGCGTATTCAACAAAGACTCAAGACGGAGCAAGTCAAGCACATACCCCTTCGTCTTTTCCAAGAGTACCAAGACGACGGGAGCGCTGGTTCCGGCAAGAATGGCAGCAAACAAGGCCGCTTGGGGCCAGGGAGTTTGCGTCATCAGCCAAACCAAAGTGGTGAAGAGGGTCATATGAAAAATGGTCCCGAGAGCAATCATCTTTAATGCTGTTGTAGAAACGCGGTCCAGGGTTTGGAAACGGATATGGGCGCTGCCTTCAAAGACAGTTAAAGCCAGCACTAACAATCCCGTTGTCGCCATAAAGATAAATGGGAGGTCAAGAAAAGGGTACACATTCTTTGAGAATTGCTGCAAGCCAATGCCAAAAAGGATGAAGAGCAGAATCTCTGGAATTCTTAGACGGCGCCCCAAGAAAGACAAAAAGGTCCCACCAAATAGGATTACTCCTATCTGCAACAGAATATTCAGCGCGTCGGCCATTGTCCTCTTTTTACTCAAAAGAAAAAAACAAACTATAAAAAAGCTCCGTCAGAAAAGCATTAAAAACGTATTTTTCCCAGCAGCAGAAAAAACACTTCCAGATCTTTGGGGGAACGCATCTCTTCTTTGCGCTGCGCAAAGCTGCCCAAAAACGTTTTAACTTTATACTTCCTGCACAAACGGATGTTAAATGCCATCCGGTGCAGCAGTGCAGCTTTTTCTGGAGCATTGAGGATATCAGAAAAAGAGAAAGCTATCGTTTTCCCGCGTTCCGCAGCGATCTTGCAGGCGATATGGTCCAAGCCGCTTTTCGGATAGTGAAAGCTGTCCCGCCCATACAGCCGCTCCAGGCCATAAACCATATCGACGGGAGTCTTCTCCAGCACAAAACGGAGCGTTTCCGGATCACTGGCTTTATAGACGCTGAGCAGTTTTCGCTGCTGGGCTTTTTTTGCTTCCTGCAAAAGAGCTATTTTATTCTCCTTGCTGAGATAAACAAAATCCTCTCCGGAAAACAGCACCGTCGAAAAGCCCAAAGACTTCGCCAGCGATTCAATTTCTGCATGCTTTTCCAGGAGCACGAGATCAGTTGCGGTGTTGAGGGGCATACCGCGGAGAATAAGCGCTTTCCTTTAAAAAGATTTATAAAACGAATACGGAAAGAGCATCTCTTTGAACGAGCCGCTAGGGTTCGGGAGAATCATATGAACATTACGGTTATTCACGAAAGAAAGCAGGCTACAGAACACCGAGAGTTTGCAGGAAAAACTGTCTTCGATCTTCTGCAGCAGCTCCGCGTCAGCCCGGAAGCGGTCATCGTCGTCAGAAACAACAATGTGCTGACGGAAAATGAAATTCTTAAGGACAACGACGAGATACAGTTGCTGAGCGTGATTTCGGGGGGATGAGGATGGCCCACTCAAAAAATTCTGAAAAATTTCTGCACACAACGTCAGAGAATTTTGTGGTGTCCCAAAAATCAGATACTGATTTTTGTGGATGCTATAAATGTCCAGAGAAAGCCGTAATAGCCCTCCAGCATGGTGAGCTTTGTAAAAAACACTTCCTCAGCTATTTTGAAGAGAAGGTCTTTACGACGATAAAAAAACATGATCTCCTGAACAGGAAGGATACGATCTGCGTCGCCGCCTCGGGAGGAAAAGACTCGCTCACGGTTCTGTATCTCACCAAAAAGTTCCTGAAAAAAAATCAGTTTCCCAGCCTTCTTTTTGCCCTCGTCGTCGATGAAGGCATCGCCGGCTATCGGGAACATACGCTGAGAGACCTTGAAACGTTCTGCAAAAAACAGCACATTGCACTCAAAAAAGTGAGCTTTCGGAAAGCTTTTGGAGCCACTCTCGATGAAGCCAACCCGAAAATTAACAAAGGCACCAAGAAAAAGCCCTGCGCCATCTGTGGCGTCTGGAGAAGGTCTCTCTTAAACCGACACGCCCGGGAGGCGGGAGCGACCAAGCTAGTGACGGGACACAACCTCGATGATGAAGCACAAGCGATTCTCATGAACATGTTCAAAGCCAATAGCGGCTTGGCGGCACCTCTGGGGCCGAAGAGCGGCATCAAAGAGCGGGAAGGCTTCGTGCCCCGGGTCAAGCCGTTATACTTTTGCACGGAAAAAGAAACCAGGCTCTATGCTTTCCTGAAAGGCTTCACCGTAAACTTTGCGGAGTGCCCAAATGCCCGGGAAGGATTTCGGATGGCCATCCGGGATTTTCTCAACGAATTTGAAGGGCAGTACAAAGGCACCAAACAGGGCATCGTCAATTCGTTCCTAGAGATTCTGCCTTTGCTCAAAGAAAAAGCCCGGCAAGATACGGCGCTTCCCCAGGCCTGCGAGCGGTGCGGAGAGCCGGCCCGGCAGGCGGTTTGCCAGGCCTGCGCTTTGCAGGAGGTGCTCCATGCCTCCTGAACGCTATGCCCGGCAGCTGGTCCTGCCGGAAATCGGGGCAAAGGGACAGAAGAAACTTGCCCAAGCAGAAGTGGCCATCGTCGGCTTGGGGGCTTTGGGAACCGTAACAGCGGAATTGCTGGCCCGGGCGGGCGTTGGAAAATTGGTCCTCATCGACCGGGATGTCGTCGAGGAAAGCAACCTGCCACGGCAATTTTTGTATGCCGAAGAGGATGTGGGGAAGAGCAAAGCACAGGCAGCAGAAGAACGATTAAGAAAGATAAGCCGCCCTATGGCCATCGAGGCCGAAGCAGTCCATCTGAATACGGCAACGTCCGCCCTTTTGAAGAATGCTGATATCATCATGGATTGCACCGATAATCTCGCCACGCGTTTCTTCCTTAATGACTTTTGCAAGAAAGAAAACAAAATATGGGTTTATGCCGCCGCATTAAAAACTGCCGGCTACGTCATGCCTCTCTTTCCTGATGGGCCCTGCTTACGCTGCTTTCTCAAAGAAGAAGCGGATTTGGAGACGTGCGCCTCAGCAGGGGTGCTAAATACGGCCACGAGCGCCATCGGCAGCCTGCAAGCGACCCTAGCGCTCCAAATGCTGCTGAACCACAACGTTCCGCCAAAGCTCTATTTTCTCGATATATGGCAACTTACATTTAAAACGCTTACCATACCGCAGCAAAAAAACTGCCCAGCCTGCCAGGGAACGTACCCCGCTTTAGAAAAGAAAGAAGAAGCTTTGCTCTTCCGCTTTTGTGGAGAGCAAAAATACCACATTTCTGGAAAAAAGAAAGACTTGGCTCTCATAAAAGAGCGTTGGGAAAAAATAGGGGCCGTCCATCACGAACAAAAAGCCCTGCACCGGGAGAATATCACCCTTTTTGCCGATGGAAGAGCGCTCCTTAAAGCCCGTTCGGCAGCAGAGGCTTTTGCGCTCTACGACCAATACGTAGGAAACTAAAATTGAATTTATAAAGGAAATATTTAAAAACCCCCCCCACCTTTTTAAATCAACGAACGGTGAGGGGGTAACACGTTATGGCTAAAGGAAAAGAAACCAAGAAAGAAATAAAGATTGTAAATATCGTCGTTTCTACCGGTTTAGAAAAAGACATCCCCTTGGAAAAAATGGCAGCCACGCTGCCTAATACGGAATACAATCCCGAACAATTTCCTGGCCTGGTCTTACGAATAAAAGAGCCCAAGACCTCGGCGCTGATCTTTTCCAGTGGCAAAGTGGTCTGTACGGGTGCCCGGACACTGGAAGATGTCGAAAGAAGCATCCAGAGCATTATCCGCAGCCTGAAGAAGATTAATGTCCACGTCACTATCAAGCCCAAGATTGCAGTGCAGAACATTGTGGCTTCCGGCAGCATTGGCATGGACCTGAACCTCAATATTCTGGGAATAAAGCTCCCCTACACCGAATATGAGCCGGAGCAGTTTCCCGGCCTGGTGCACAAGCTGAAAGGCACGAACGCAACGTTCCTCTTGTTCAGCAATGGAAAAATTGTCTGTACGGGAACCAAGACGGAAGAAGCGGTGCATGAGGCCACGGACAAGCTGATTGAGAATCTGAAGAGCATCCTCAAGAAGCCATAGGCTCTGTGGCACTCGCCAGAGGGCATGTTTTTTGAGATGGCTTGGCCCTCATTTTTCTCTCAAAAATGTCAAAAGTCTGCAGGGACCACCAGTCAAATAGACCAGCGGTATATTTTTGACATCTCAAAAATATCGCCATCCGAAAACCTATAATTTAATATAGGAGAAAATCTCGTAAAGAAGAGGGGGGTTGGTCTGTGGAAGTCGAAGAGCAGATACGGGTCTTTCGGGAATTTATCGAACAGAATTACTACCCCCAGCTCCTCGAAGCCGTTCGAAAAGGAAATGCTTTTCTTACCTTAGATTTCACCGAGCTTATCAAGTTCAACACAGAAATTACCGAAGAGATTCTGGAAAAGCCCGAAGAGCTGCTCAAAGCCGCAGAAGTGGCTGTAAAAGAATTCGACCTGCCCAAAAAGACTGATAAGTTCGTTATCCGCTTCCGCGGCCTGCCGGAGTCCCAAAAAGTGCTGATTAGCGAGATTCGCAGCAAGCACTTGAACAAGCTCCTCTGGATGGAAGGCATTGTCCGCAATAAGACGGAAGTCCGCCCGCAGGTAACGACGGCGCGCTTTGAGTGCCCCAGCTGCGGAAATATTCTCACTCTCCTGCAACTGGACAAAAAGTTCAAAGAACCCACCCGCTGCAGCTGTGGAAGAAAAGGAAAATTTAAAGAAATTTCCAAAGAATTGGTTGATGGCCAGGGCTTAGTTCTCGAAGAATCTCCTGACGAACTCGATGGGGCACAGCCCAAGCGGATAAACGTTCTTCTCAAAGACGACTTGGTTTCTCCTATCTCTGAAAAAAAAAGCGGCCCGGGATCCCGGATGCGCCTGGTGGGCTGGGCGGCAGAAGTCCCTATCATACTCCGGACCGGGGGACGCGCGACAAAATATGATCTCATCATTGAAGCGAATCATATCGAGCCGATGGAAGATGATGCTTTAGAACGGGGTTTGACCGAGAAAGAAGAAGAGGAAATGAAGAAAATTGCCCATTCTCCAAATCCCATCCGGCTCCTCGCTGAGAGCATTGCGCCGTCCATTTTTGGCCATGACAAAGTCAAAGAAGCTTTGGTCTTGCAGTTGGCCGGCGGCTGCCATAAGCAGCGCCCCGATGGCGTCCGCACCAGAGGCGATATTCATGTCCTTCTTATTGGCGATCCGGGCAGCGGAAAAAGCCAATTGTTAAAAAGAATAAGCAAAGTGGCCCCGAAAGCCCGTTATACCAGCGGCAAGGGAGCAACAGCTGCAGGTATTACTGCTGCCGTCGTAAAAGACGATTTTCTGGGCGGCTGGAGCCTGGAAGCCGGAACGCTGGTCTTAGCGAATCAGGGTTTTGCCATCATTGATGAGATGGATAAGATGGGAAAAGACGACCGTTCCGCGCTGCATGAGGGCCTGGAACAGCAGCAGATCAGCATTGCCAAAGCGAATATCCAGGCGACGCTCCGCTGTGAAACAACCGTTTTAGCAGCAGCCAATCCCAAACTCGGCCGCTTTGACCCCTATGATTTAATTGCCAATCAGATCGACCTGCCGCCGACGCTCATCAACCGTTTTGATCTCATCTTTCCTATTAAAGACCTGCCAAATAGAGAAAAAGATGAGCAGGCCGCTTCTTTTATCCTGAATCTTCATAAAGATCCAGAGGAAGATAAGGCTAAGATTTCTTCGGATTTGCTGAAAAAGTTTTTCGCATACGTGCGAAAAAGAATGTTTCCAAAAATAACTGATGCGGCTATCGAAGAGCTGAAAAGTTATTATGTGAGTATGCGAAACAGCAATATCGGCGAAGAAAGTGGCATAAAAAGCATTCCTATCACTGCTCGGCAGCTGGAGGCATTGGTGCGCCTGTCGGAAGCTTCTGCCAAAGTCCGCTTTTCAAAACAGGTGACGAAAAAGGACGCCCAGAAAGCCATTGAGCTTATTGATTATTGCTTGAATCAGATTGCCAAAGACGCGGAAACGGGTAGGATTGATATTGATCGCTTGAGCAGCAAGATTACGGCAACCCAGCGGAGTGCCATGAGCATTATTAAAGAGATTATTCATGCGCTTGAAGAGCAGCTGCAGAGTAAAGTTGTTCCCGTGGAGCAGATTAAAGAAGCAGCCAAAGAAAAGAACATCGCAGAAGAGCAGGTTGATGACATCCTGGAAAAGCTGCGCCGCTCCGGCGATATTTTTGAGCCCAAGCGGAATTTTGTGCAATCCTTATGACTTCCTACCAGCGACATGTCGCCAAGCGAGTACTGCTGCGGGATCTTCTGGAAGGCGCTTTTATGAATGCCCAGGCCGAAGAGCCTGATTACCTGCTCACCAGAGCAGGACAAAAAATTGTCCGCTGCCAAATTGTGGGCATTATTGTTGGCAAAGAGCAGATTGGATCCATGGCCAATATACTTCTTGATGATGGAACAGGAAAACTGATGGTGCGATTTTTTGAAGAAAATAAGATTTTTGACCACGTGACTATCGGCGATTGCCTGCTGGTCATCGGCAGGGTTCGCGTCTATAACGAAGAAAAATATATTAGCGCAGAAGTGACCAAGAAAGTTGAGCCGCGATGGCTGCAAGTGAGCGCTTTTTATGAAAGAAAAAAAGAAGCTTCAGAAGCGCCTGCACATGAAGCAGGAGAAGAAAATGATAGGTCATCGCAGCAAGAGAAAGTTCAGGGAAGAAGAGACGAAGAAGAATTAGAAAATAGGACAATCAAATCTTCTGAAGATCAAAAATTAAAAAATAGCTTTCAGGAAAGCCAGATAAAACCTTTTGAAGAAATGATGATCGACGAAGACAAAGAAATCCCGTTCAAAAAACTAGTTCGCCTTATCAAAGAGCTGGACCAAGGGGAGGGAGTCGCAGTAGAAAATCTCTTAGAACGATCTTCATTGGACCACACAGAGCAATATATACAGCAAATGCTGGAACGGGGAGATATTTTTCAGGTGCGGCCGGGAAAAATAAAAGTGTTATAAAAAAATGTTTAAGATGAGGTGCAAATCTCGTGTATTCTTCTATCTTCTGAAATTAGCTAAAGAAAAGAGGAGTGACAAAGACTTCAATAATGCTGCCGACAATCAGCAAGCCTAAGCTGATGATGACTAAATCGAGCGCATCCAGCAAGACCCTATTTTCTTTTAAATCGTGCTTAATAAGGGCGATAGAGATAATGCCGCCGGCCAGCCCACCCACAAAATAAGCCGCAATCTCAAAGAAGCCATGGGTCATGTAGCGTAAAAAGCCCAGCGCTGAACTGGTAAAATAAATAGATAATGCGGGCAAGCCCACTAAAGCAGTAGCTTGCGCTAATTGATTTTTAATAAAAGATCCTATGGCTGCAGCAATGACTGAGGCATTCCAGGTTAAAATAAAAAGGGCCCCTGTTCCATAAAGAAAAGAAAAGATTAAACAAAAGAAAAGAACTTTCAGATTATTCATCAAAATACGGGTAAAAAGGGTAAATTGCGTAATACTGCCCTGCACACTATTATTCACATTCACAATAGCGCCTTTTTGCAGAGAAAAAACAGCTTCCACTATCTTTTCGGGAAGAAAGACATAAGCAAAAGCCAATGCAGCCGTTATGCCTAAAAAGAGGACAATAAAGAAAATAAGCACTTTGGTATGCTCTTTAAGAAGAAAAAATTCTTTGGTGTATTTTAAATCTAATTCTTCTTCATGCTTGATAAGAAGATAAATCATGGGTAATAAAGCAAAAACAATCAAAAAAACCATTAAAATGCCCGCCACTTCTTTAAAAACCAAATAAGAAAAAAAAAGGCCGATGAGAGAATAGACAAAACCCGTAGCAAAAACCTGCCAAAGCTTTCTGCGAATAAAAAAAGGATTAAAAAGGAGCTCTAAGACCATAGAAAATCTCATTCTTTAAAGTTATTTAAATGTTCTTACTATCAAGAATATAAGTTTAGAAGAAAAGCTGAGGAACACCCGTTCATTTCCTATGGAAAAAATGTTTTTTGAAAAAAAATATGTCAAAAGAAAAATAAGAATCAATTAATTTCTATCAAAACATCATTTTTCTTTGATTTTCTTTGATTTTCTTTGATTTTTTTGTGTTTTTATATGTTTTTATATGTTTTTGTCTTTGAGGCTTATTTATATTGCTTTTTTATATTGCTTTTTTATTATTATTTATTTTCTATATAGAAAATTAAAAAATGATAAAAAGCAATACAAGCTAAAAAATATATTGTCAAAATTTTTACAGGATGAATATTGTTTATTGATAAAAAAATGGATGATATATTTTTGACAGAATAACAACAGAGAAAATGTTTATTTTTTAAAAGAAAAAATATTTTTACTATAAATAATATTTAATAGGTATTTAATAAACGTTTAATGAATATTTAATGATTAGATATATGCCTATAGATTACTATATTCAAAGTTCCTATATCTTTATTAAGAAAAGAAATTGTTTTTCTTCATGTTTTTCCATAGGAAATAGGGGGGTCTGGCAGTGAAAATAAGCACATTTTTTGAAAATTTTTTGAAGAAACGCTCTTTATTTAGTAATAAAGCTGTTCTCTTTCCTTCATATGCTCCAGAAGAGATAAAATATCGGGAAGAGCAGTTAGAGCAAATTGCCAATATTTTGGCACCCGCCCTTCGTTTGGAAAAGCCCTCCAATCTTTTTATTTATGGAAAAACAGGGACGGGAAAGACTATTTCTGTCAAACATATTTTTCGTTCTTTACATGAAACAGCGGCTAAAAATAAAGTGGAACTTTTCTGTATGTATGTGAATTGCAAGCTCAAAAGAGTAGCGGATACGGAATATCGCCTCATTGCCCAGCTTCTTCGGGAATGTGGTAAAGAAGTGCCGGCCACCGGCTTGCCCACGGACGAGCTCTATAATCTTTTTTATGCTGCACTTGATGAAAAGCAGCAAGTAGTCCTTTTGGCGTTGGATGAAATAGATCAGTTAGCCAAAAAAATAGGCGATGAAATATTTTATAATCTTACGCGGATTAATGCAGAGCTGAAGCAAGCGCAAATTGGCCTTATTGGCATTTCCAATAGCCTTTTCTTTTCGGAAAATCTCGATCCCCGGGTCAAAAGCAGCCTTTCTGAAGAAGAAATCATCTTTCCATCATATAATGCTCTCCAAATTCAGGACATTCTGCGAGGGCGCGCCGCAGGAGCTTTTCGGGAACAGATCATACAGCCAGGCGTTCTTGAAAAAGGGGCGGCGTATGCTGCTCAAGAGCACGGCGATGTCCGCCGGGCCATCGATGTTCTGCGCATAGCCGGTGAGATCGCGGAAAGAGAAGCTTCTTCAACAGTAGAGATGCATCATCTCGACAAAGCGGAAAAGAAATTAGAATCTGACCGCATTTTTGCTGCGGCTTTACAGCAGCCCCAGCAATTTCAGCTGGTTTTATATGCCATCCTCCTCATCGCTCCAAAAAAGAAAAATGTCTTTACGGGCGAGATTTATGAAATTTATCAGACCTTATGCCATAAAAAAAATCTCAATGTTCTTACCCAGCGCCGGCTTTCCGACATTCTGGCCGAATTGGACATGCTGGGCATCATCACCGCCAAAATCATTTCAAAAGGCCGCTATGGCCGCACCCGGGAGATTTCTCTTTCCCTGGAAGACACCATAATCATAACTTTACGTGAGCTCCTGGAAAAATCCCTTCATCTTGAATAGCGCCTTTTATTTCCTTTTCCTCATTGTCTCGACGTGTACCATGAACCCTGATGAAGACAAACAAAAAAAGCTGCAAGCCCTCATCACGCAGCTTCTTGAGCAAGGGATTTTGCTGAGCCCGGAGCTTCTCGCAGAAGAGAACAGGGACCAGCTTCTTGAAAAAATTCATTTTTTTCTTGCCGAAAAGAATTCCGCAGCACCCGATGATCCGCTCATCATCACCCCCAGCCACTTTTTTCAAAAGCCGGAAGCCGTTCCTGCTTCCCCTCTTCCTGCATCATCATTGCCAGAAATATCCTCTTCTCTTTCTCCCATTTCTTCTGAAAGAGCTCTTTCTCCAGCATCCGCTTCATCACTGGCTATTTCTATCTCCTATGAAAACGTTCCTCAAAAATATGCCCCCGCCCATTTTACGGCTCTTTTTCTTTCCCGCTACCGTTTTTTAGAAAACCTGCTGCGGGGGCGCCGGGAATTGCAGGGGGTCATAACTATTTATCGGCTTCTGGAAAAAAAAGAGAAAGACCGTATTTCCCTTATTGCCCTGGTGACAGAGATAAGCGAAACCAAGAAAGGGCATCTTCTTCTTACCGTTGAGGATCCGACCGGAAAGCTCACCATACTTGTCTCCCAGGAAAACAAAGCGCTGCTGGCCGCAGCGAAAGAAATTGTTCCTGATGAAGTTCTGGGCATTCTCGGCACTGCACAGAAAGACTTTTTTGTAGCTGAAGAATTTTTCTGGCCGGACCTGCCCCTGCAGTCCGACCTTAAGAAAAGTGATCAGGACCAATCAGTAGTTTTTCTCTCAGACATCCATGTTGGCTCCAAGCTGTTCCTGGAAAAAGAATTCAAAAAATTTCTTCAGTGGCTTCGGGGGGATTTTGGAACGGTCGAGCAGCGGGAGATCTCTAAAAAAGTTGCCTATGTGATCATCGCTGGCGATGTTGTTGATGGGGTGGGCATTTATCCCTCTCAGGAAGAAGAGCTGGCCATTACCGACATTCGCGAGCAGTACCGGCTTTTTGCCGCTTTTTTGAGAGAGATTCCTCTCGATAAACAGGTCGTTATTTGTCCCGGAAATCATGATATGGTCCATTTGGCCGAGCCCCAGCCGATCTTTTACAAAGAGATTGCACCGGAACTCCACCAGCTTCCGCACGTAACCCTCGTAACGAATCCGGCTGTTATTACCCTTGGGAAAACTCCCGCATTTTCCGGCTTTGACATTTTGATGTACCACGGGTATAGCTTTGATTATTATGTCGCCCAGGTCGAAGCGCTGCGCAATAGGGGAGGCTATCGCCGGGCAGACCTCATCATGCAGTTTCTCCTCAAGCGGCGGCATCTCGCTCCAACGTTTGGCTCAACCCCCTACTTTCCTGGCCATAAAGAGGACCCCCTGCTTATCAGAAAAATTCCCGACTTCTTCGTTTCCGGCCACATCCACTATTCCTGCGTTGCCCATTATCGGAGCGTTACCCTCATTTCCGGGAGCTGTTGGCAGGGGAAGACCTCCTTTCAGGAAAAGCTGGGCCACGAGCCGGAGCCGGGAAGGGTGCCCGTGATAAATCTTAAAACCCGAGAGGTCAAGATCTTACGCTTTATTTGATCCGCAAGAGATCAAAGAACAAAAAAGTTCAAAAAATAAACATGGAAGCCGCCAAAAAACCTTTAGCAACATCTCCGGCTTTGGAGCGCTATTTTCAGGAGATCCAACAGAAAGTTGATGAGAGTTATCGACGGGCAGCAGCGGCGCGGCAAAAAGGCCTGGATCCGGAAGAAGAGGTTCCCATCCCCCTCGCTAAAAACATGGCCGAGCGCGTCGTGGGCCTCATTTCTGTCGTCGCTCCACAGATTGCCACGGCTGCTCTTCCCCAGCGCATCATTGATCTTGAAAAAGAATATGGCTTTCTCGACTGGCGTATTGGCTTGACCATCGCAGAAGAAGTAGCCAGGCAACAGTTTTGTTCTTTTTCCACGAAAGAAGAAGCCATGGAGGTGGGCATTCGCGTTGGTTTCGCATATCTCACGTTGGGCATTGTTTCCGCCCCCTTGGAAGGCTTCATCGGCCTGAAAATTAAAAAGCGGCGGGATGGCCGGGAATATTTTGCTTTACAGTATGCCGGCCCTATCCGGGCTGCGGGCGGCACGGGGCAGTCTATTTCTGTCATCATTGCCGACTACGTACGCCTGAAAATGGGCTATGCTGCCTATGATCCTGATCAGGCCGAAATGAATCGCTTCATCACGGAAATTTCTGACTATCATGAGCGGGTCACCAACCTCCAATATCGTCCCTCCGAAGAAGAGTTAAGATTCCTGCTTTCCCGCCTTCCCGTCGAGATTGACGGCGAGCCCACGGAAAAAATCACTGTTTCAAACTATAAAGACCTGCCGCGCATCGCCACCAATTGCATCCGGGGCGGCATGGCTTTGGTTTTAGCAGAAGGGATTTCCCAGAAAGCCCCCAAGATCTGGAAGAATGTGGCAAAATGGGGAAGCGCCTTCGGCTTAGATTGGAACTGGCTGAAAGAATTTCTTGCCGTGAAAGAAAAAGTGCATGCCCGAGACAGCACCAAAGCGTCCTTTGCTGAAGCGGGAAAAAAGAGCGTCGTTCCCAATACGACCTATTTGATGGACCTGGTCGCAGGAAGGCCCATTTTAACGCATCCCTTGGCTGCGGGCGGTTTTCGTTTGCGGTATGGCCGGAGCAGAACCTGTGGCATGTATGCGATCGGGCTCCATCCCGCCACGCTGGCAGTTCTCGACAAGTATATTGCCATCGGCACGCAGCTGAAAGTAGAAAGGCCGAGAAAAAGCGCTTCCGTTACCGTCTGTGAGACGATCGAAGGGCCCGTCGTTCGCCTGAAAAATGGCTCCGTCCTGGCTCTGCAGAGTGAAGAGGAAGCCCGCCCGATTCTTACTGATGTTGATAGCATCCTTTTCTTGGGTGACATGCTCGTAAACTATGGGGATTTCTCGGATAGCGGCCACTCTTTAGTTCCCGCCGGCTATTGTCCGGAATGGTGGGCGCTGGAAATGGAGAAAGCGCTGGGAACGCTTGCTGGCGCATCGTTCGCTGAAAAAGCTGAGCATCTTTCTGTATCCGAAGCTCGCCTGCAGGAGCTTCTGGAACAGCCTTTAATTCATGTTCCCTCCTGGCCGGAAGCGGTGCAGCTGAGTGAGGCTCTTCAGATCCCTTTGCATCCGCAGTACACGTTCTATTGGAAATTGCTTTCCGGGAAAGAATTGCTGCAGCTCCGCACCTATCTTCGTTCGGGAAAACTGAAAAAAGAAAATGGCATCTTCCAAAAAATAATTCTTTCTTTTGACAAATTGAACGAAGCCCATTGCCTGGCTAAAAATGCTCTGGAAAAAGCCGGCATTCCTCATACGATGGTTACCGGGGATACGCTGCTTCTGCAAAAAGAAGAAGCGGAAATTCTGGCTTTGTGCCTGGCTTTGGAGCAGGAAGAGGATGCTGGGCGGGCCGAAGCACTTCAGCATGCTGCTGCAGAAAAAGATGGGCTGGAACTGCTCTCTTTTTTCAGTTCTCTCCCGCTTCGGGACAAAGCCGGCACGTTCATCGGTGCGCGCATGGGCCGGCCGGAAAAGGCCAAGATGCGCCAGCTGACCGGTTCGCCGCAGTGCATGTTTCCTGTCGGCGAAGAGGGCGATCGCTTACGCAGCTTTCAGGCCGCGCTTAAAGCCGGAAAAGTCCGCAGCACCTTTCCCGCCTATTTTTGTGCTGCCTGCCAGAAAGAGATGATCTATCCCCGCTGCGAAGAGTGTGGGCAATCGTGCCGGCAAATCTCCCATTGCCGCTTCTGCGGGCCGATAGGGCAAGAAGCCTGCCGCCATGGTGCAGGCGCAGCCAAGCCATATAAGCAGCTGGAGCTACCCATTCAATACTATTTCTCAAAAGCCCTGCAGCGGCTCGGGGAAAAAGTTTATCCAGATTTAATCAAAGGGATTCGGGGAACCTCGAACAAGAACCACATCGTTGAGCACCTTGCCAAAGGCATTTTGCGGGCGAAGCATCACATTTACGTGAATAAAGATGGGACGACCCGCTTTGATTGTACGGAACTGCCCATTACCCACTTTAAGCCGAAGGAAATCGGCACCTCTCTCGAGAAGCTCCGAGAGCTGGGATATGAGAAAGACAGTGCTGGAAAAGCCTTAGTGGATGATAATCAAGTCCTTGAGCTCCGGCCGCAGGATGTCATCCTGCCGGGCTTTAATTCGCTTGAAGAATCCGCTTCGCAGGTATTGCTACGGGTCGCGCAGTTCATTGATGACCTTTTGGTTCGTTTCTACCGGCTCGAGCCTTTCTACAATCTGAAAAAGCCCCAGGATCTCGTCGGCCATTTAGTCGTGGGCTTAGCCCCGCACATTTCCGTCGGTCTGGTGGGCAGGATCATCGGCTTCTCTGAAACCCAGGGGCTGTTTGCGCATCCCATGTTCCATGCGGGGATGCGCAGGGATTGCGTCCACCCCAGTACTCGATTTGTTTATGGTAGTCCTCGTCAAGGTTCGTTCCTTCAGCGGGAAGCCCTTGGTCCTTTCGTGGAACAGCTTTTGGCACAAGGCGCTAAAAGCAAGACAATTGATCCTTTTGGCACCATGAAAGTTGAGCTAGAAAATCCTTTGTACACGTTTGGCATAGACCCGGTAACTAAAAAGATGGTCAAAAAACGCATACGCCACTTTATCAAAGGACCCATTCCTCAAAAATGGGTCAAAATAACTACTTCAAGCAACCGCTCGTATACCATGACGCCTACCCACGATTTCTTGCATATCGTAAAAAACCAATTTCTGTTTAAGAAAGCCAAAGACATTGTAGTGGGCGACCAAGTGCCCATTCTCTGCGACTTATCATATCCTCTTCCTAAAATAAAAAAGCTTAATCTTCTCTCTCTCCTCATAGAAAATGTTCCGGAGAAGGAACTTTCCAATCTCGTTGTTGAGCTTCCTTTCTTTTTTAAAGAAGTAGTCCAGAAAGCCGGCAGGGAAGCCGTACTTGCTGTGCTGGGAAGAAAAAGTAGAAATTTGTACGGGTGGTATAAACAAACACCCCTTTCTGACGTCAAAAAATTACTGTTGTCCGGCATAATACGGATGGAAAGCCTGATCGTTCGAAAAGCCACTTTGCGGGTAAAATTTTCCAAAAGGGTGCATCGGCTCATCTTGCCCGTAGACGAGCCTCTTCTTTCTCTTCTTGGCTATTATGCTGCGGAAGGCTATTGCCGACGAACAAAATGGGTTTCCCAGGTTTGTTTTCGCATAGGCCATCCCACCATCCAAAAAATTATCACCCAGGCTATTCAGGCAGTTTTTCATCTCATACCCAGCCGAGGAGAACAATCAACAAAAATCACTATTGGCGACCAACTCGTGTATCTTTTGTTTCTCTATTGTTTTAAAGCCGGTTCTCATGCCTATAATAAAAAAGTGCCTAACTTTGTTTTTCACACTGAGAAAAAAAGTCTCGCCGCCTATCTCTCGGCGTTTGTCGATGGCGACGGTTCCGTCGTGTCCGAAAGAAATTTTGTGATTCTCTACTCGGTCAATCGCAGCTTGCTTGATGATTTGGCTCTCCTCTTTGCACGGTTTGGGATGTATGCCCGTTACCACACCACCAAACCCCGGCTTCCGGGAAG
Organism: uncultured Methanosarcinales archaeon; assembly: GCA_964582035.1. Taxonomy (GTDB): domain Archaea; phylum Nanobdellota; class Nanobdellia; order Woesearchaeales; family GW2011-AR9; genus JAUYQE01. The sequence continues at coordinate 25,336 of CAZOPZ010000012.1, forward strand.
AAAAGTATTAGCCATCTACCAGCGCCTGCAAAAAGACCCAGTCCGGCATGTGCTGCACCATTTGATTTTTACTGGGAGGGATGCGGCCCGAGCCCAGAAAGTACTTTCTTTACAAGAGCCCAACAAGAAAAGAAAATTATCTTCTTTGAAAGCCATCTCCACACCGCGGAGGACTGCTTTTGCGGGGAAGCAATACCCCCTAGAAACCACCGGAGACGTGCTGGTGGAGTATGTTAAAACTGTCGAATTCATTGCAGAAAGAGTTCCTTCCTACTGTTTAGAAGTCGAGTGGAAATCCGCTCAAGAAAGAAACATCGTCTGGGGCGAACAAATAATCAATACTCGATGTGACGGCGATGAGGCTTGCGTCATGCTGCTCATGGACGCTCTGCTGAACTTCTCCCGGCAATATCTCCCGGAAAAGAGGGGAGCAAAAACCATGGATGCCGCGCTCGTGCTGACATCTATTCTAAACCCCGCCGAAGTTGATGATCAAGTCTTACAGATGGATGTGGGTTGGAAATATCCCTTGGAATTGTACGAAGCGGCTTTGGAGATGAAATCTCCCGGCGAAGTAAAAAGCAATGGCAAGAAAGTCGAGCAGCTGGCGGACCGCTTAGGAAAACCCGAACAGTATGATGGCTGGGGATTCACGCATCCCGTCGATAACATCAACAAAGGCATCCAGTGTTCCGCCTACAAGACTTTGCCGTCGATGGAAGAAAAGCTGCTGGGGCAGATGGAGCTGGCCAGGAAAATCCGGGCCGTGGATCTGGATGATGTGGCCCGGCTGGTGATCCAGAAACACTTCCTCCGGGACATCAAAGGCAACTTACGGAAATTTTCCACGCAGCAGTTCCGCTGTGTGAAATGCAATGCCAAATACCGCCGGCCGCCCTTGCGCGGAAAATGCGTGCAGTGCAACGGGAATTTGCTCTTTACTATCACTGAAGGCTCGGTCGTGAAATACCTCGGCTTTTCCTTGACGCTGGCAGAGAAATACGACTTTTCGCCGTACCTGAAGCAGACGCTGGACCTGCTGCGGATCAACGTCGAGAAGATCTTTGGCAAAGCGAAAGAAAAGCAGGTGGGGTTGGGGAGCTTTTTGTGA
>CAZOPZ010000013.1:0-925 GCA_964582035.1 uncultured Methanosarcinales archaeon
CATCATCACCCTCGTCTTCTTCGTCCTCATCATCTTCCTCTTGATCTTCCGGCTCTGGTATGCCGATAGCGGTAATGATCTCCTCAGTCATTTCTTCGGTCGTGGTGGTATGGACAGGAAGAGCCCAGAATACCGGCGGAAGGACGGTCCTGATGGTGGTTATCGTTATCTCCGGTCGGGGTTCCTCATCTTCCGGGGGGATGTATTCTTCCGGGGGGAACTCTTCCGTTTCTTCCTCATCGTCCGTTTCGGGAATCTCTTCTGGAACGTACTCTTCCGGGAAAGAGTCTAAAACGGTTATAGTGAAGACTTGCTCCGCTACATTTGTCCCATCAGAAGCAATGATGCGCACCGGGAAAGACCGTTCACTTGCCGGGGCTTGGACGAACGTATAGGGTGCCTGGAGATAGAACGTCGCGCTTCCCCGGGACTGCTTGACCGCCAGCTGCTCCAGATCTTCCGTCACTCCCGGCGGCAATAAGCCAAAAACAGTAATAGGATCGTTATCGGGATCGCTGACGGCAAATGTAACGCGCAGCAGCTGCCCCTCAAGAATAATTCTATCGCCGATCTGTTCCATGACCGGTGGCCCCTGCTCTTCGCGAGGGGGCTCATCGATGCCCGGCAAGGGCTGGAAATGCGCCACTTGCGGAGGAACTTCTACAACAAAAATTTCTGATTCCGGTGCGCCCCGAACGGCTACCGGCAAAAGCCTCTCCGCACTGCCATCGGCATTCTGCACCAGAACACGCAGGTAATAAGCCCCGCTGAGGCTGGCCGTAGGCAAAGAGTAGAGATTAAAGTATGGCCGAACGCTTGTCGCCGGCAAATTCTGCTCGGTAATATAATTTCTTACCAACGCATGTTCCTGCCGGCTTTCCCGATCTATGAGGTCAATCCACAGCGAGAATTCCATGCTGCTGGT
>CAZOPZ010000013.1:945-26421 GCA_964582035.1 uncultured Methanosarcinales archaeon
CAGCAACAGATGATTGCAGAAGATCAACCGTAAGTTGCGGGGGAGCAGCAGCTTGCGCCAAAGGCAGCAGACTGCCGAGTAAGAGAATAATAAAAAGTACTCCTAAACAGATTTTTCTTTTTTGCATTTTTGTCAGTATGCTCTTGCACGCAAAACCACCTGCGAATTTCTGCTCTCTTATTATCTTATTCTATCCGATATCCTACTGTTAACAGGAAAACACTGTTTCCGTCTTCGACAGCAACGCCGGCTTCACCGCCCAGGCAAACAGCATCATGGCAATAGGTGAAGCCGCCAAAAGGCACCAGCGTATCCGTCAGCTCTTCCGGAGTGCCGTGCTCATACGTTCCTTCATGGGCAGCGCCAACGGGAACGCCATCGGGACTATACAGTTGGTCCCGGCGGTTCGTGGTCGTCATTGTGCTCTGCTCCGCAAAGCGGACCGCTGCCCCGAGGTTCAGATCCAAAGAAGGATTGCCCCGCACCGCATGGAACGCTACGGCCAGCTGCAAAGCGCCCAGGCCTTCCAACCTCGTGCTCGTCCGGCGGGTTCCCTGTGAAGTGCTGGAAAAATCGCCTTCATGCCTGCGCTGTTCGTAGGGCAAAGTACGTTCGGACTCTTCCATAAGCGGCTCTTCTGCGACGTAAATCTGGCCTCCCAAGCAACCGCCGACAAGATCATCTTTTTCGGCAACGACACAGAGATCGACCCCCATGGTTGCTGATGGCGATCCGCCATATACTTCAACTCCAGCACGGGGAGTAAAAGAAACGGAGGGGCCGCCCGTAAGTAACGCTTCCAAGCGGCGGAGCTCTTCGCGGATGGAGCTAGAACGTAACGCATCTTCAACCCGATACGCGCGAAACTCTTCCGCTAATTGCCGATAGCGCTCTTGAATGTCTTCTTCTTGAGGAGCTGGACTTGGCCCGGATTCCGGCAGGCCATTTTCGACGAACTGGCGCAAAGCGCGGCTTTCTCCCAGAAGAGCGGCATAGTGGAGATGCGAGCGAGCTTCGTCAATCGCTTGCTGTGCATGGCGCCGCTGTCGGCGCTGCTGTTGCGCAGCAGATGGTGTTTCTGGAGCTTGCCCCTCGGCACATTGAGCCGGAGCAGGGCAGGAAGGAACTTCAGGACAGGCCTGACATTCTATTGTTTGACAAACACAAGGCTCGGGTTCCGGGCAAACCGAAGCGGAAACAGCCGGACAATTTGGCTCTTCATCAAAGACATAGACACTGCCATTTTGTTCTTGGGCGGCGGCTGTGGACGCTAAAAAGCCGCTCAAAGCTAGGGATAACAATGTAATTTTTTTGGTTTTCATTTTTTAGGTTCTTCTCCTTGAGTTTTTTGAGCATTTTTATCTTTAGGACTTTTACCGACGAGGTAAACGCAGCCCCCTAGTAAGCCAAGCGAAAGAAGAGATAAAAGACCATATCCTATTGAAGTGTTGTCTTCTACTTCGCTCTCTCTAGCTCGCAAAGCCGCATACGCGGGGGATGTTCTAATCTGCCAATCTTCCCTCTGTAAAGAGATATAGGAGTCCACAAGTTCGTCAATCGGAAGAACAGAAACACAGTCTCTAAAATCCATTGCATCGGCTGCTCGTACCAAACACTCATCTAAATGCTCTTCTATTAATCCTGCAGAACGCCTCGTGTCATAATCAATCTGCTCTAATCGACTGAATTGAGAAGACGCGTGAATCTCTTCCAGATTATTATCATGATAGGTTTCGGTGACTTTCCCGACGAGTAGGGCAGTAGCACCGCCAACTAATGCTAAGCCTTTAAGTTTTTTGTTACTCATTTTTTCTTCCTCCCTATTTTCCTATCGATCCTCTCCGGTTTGTGGCACTTGCCCGTTATACGGAACAAACCGATAATGCTCTGCATCAACATCAACATCCGTGCACCGGAAGCTCAACATATCAGCAAACTGCTGCTCGTCAAGGGCATCCGTCTCCTGGAAAGCCATAGCCCGATACAGTTCACCAAGGGCCGCTCTGCAGATGCCTGCTTCAGTGGCCTGTTCACCAGCCGCTTCTGCAAAAGCCCGATATGGGCGAACAGAAACAATCAGCTCTCCGCCGACAGACTCCAGAAAAGCGTTATACTGAGCAATGGCTTCTTCCGGCGTAGCCATGGAGATCGTCGAATAAGAGGGAGATAAATTGTCCAGTTCCGCCGGCAGTGCATCGAGAACAGATGTTTGCTGTTCGATCCGCTGGCGCAACGCCCGGCTTTCTCCAAGCGAGGCGGCATGCTGTATGTGCGCGCGAGCAGTGTCATAAGAGGGCTCTTCAGGTTCATCCTCCGAAAGAGCACAATATCCGAGCAAACCGCCAAGGGCAACGCCTGCGATCATAGGAAGCGCTGCTCGCTTAACCCGTGTCCAAAAGCGCGGAGCTCTTTTAAGAGGATGTTCAATAAGGAAAACGCGGTTATCACGCAGAGCCTCTTCAAGTTGTCCATCATAATAAGAATGCATTACTGTGCTCACGTCCAAAGCACTGGTTTCTAAACCTGCGGTATTTGGGGCTCTGCTTTCTTGAATCGCGGCATATTCTCCGGAAATGTTTCCCGAATCGAGCTCCCGCTCAGTGGCAGGCGCTGGCTGCATGACCGCGTATGGAGAACTCTCCGAAAGCCGTTCTGCGGTATCGAGAATTTCTCTCATTTCGGCCAGGTGCTGCTCACTGCTGTCTAAAATATTATGCATACGCTCCAACCTTTTATAGGAAGCTGTCAGCAGGCTATCAGCAAGAGAATCGTCGGCAAATGAGCGGTCTTCTCTTTTGTTTTGGCGTTGTGGCTCAGATTCTAAAGAAGTTATTGCCTTATCTAGCCTTGCAATAGTTTCTTTATCCTCCAGAAAGAGCTCACTTAGTCTATCTAAACTTTCAAAGAACCCCGTGAGGCTCGAACCGCCTTGACGGAGAGTCTCTTCTATCACTTGTACGCCAAGAGCTTCTTTTTTATACTGAGCAAGAGCTGCTTGATCAATAGGTACACTAGCAGTTTTCTGATCGTCAGGCATGGTGTGAAATACTAAAAATGGGTTCTTTCTTGTTTAAGTTACCACTAAAAAGTGCAGTTTATTTAAAAATCTTTTGGCTGGTTGCTAACTTAAAGTAGTAATTCTCCTGTGGCGCACTGGTGCTACCCGCTCATTGCTCTCTACTAAAAAACAGAACATTTCACCCCAAGAATCTCGTCACAATCTGATAGACAATCCCCAGCGAGAACAGCAGAATAAGGAATCCCCCCAGCACGTAATGCTTCCGTAAAGAATATTCCGGCTTCCTGTCGCCCAGCACTTTGGCTTTCCAATACATCAGCGTGATGAGAATGCCATCCATCCCGCCTGCCAAAGCGCCCGTGACACCCAGCACGGCAATGAAAGAGGTCAGCTTGAAGAGCACCAGCAGCAGGGGCAGTGAGAACGTCAGCAGCAACGCTGCGGTTCGGGAGAAGCGGTAATCGTATTGATACACTTCCACCAACGCGGTGCTGAGGGTAAGGAACGACGTAAACATGGACAGCACCGCCAAGAGATTCGCAAACAGCCCCAAGAGCGGATGCGTGTACAGCTGCAGGGCAATCGTGGCAATGCGCTGGTTGGGTTCTAGCAGCTCAAAATTGGCTAGGCCGACCGTTCCGACGACGAAGAAAGTAAAAAGGATGTACAGGAAGATGGGGATGACGGATGCCGTAATGATGACTTTCTTCATCAGCTGTTTCTTCTCGCCTAGCACTTCCTGCACTTCCGGAATCGCGGGAGAAGCCATGAACGCAAAGAGGATAACGCCATACGGCAGGAACAGGAAGGGGATGTTGGCAACACTGAAATTGCTCTGCTGGATGCTGGGGATGGAAAGGATGCCGATCAGAACGATGACGCCGAGCAGCAGCAGGATCAGGAAGAGTTCCGCCCGTCCCGTGGCCCGGATGCCTTTAATGACGATAGCGACGCCAATGACAAAGAAAATGAGCGTAAAGATGAGGGGTGCTCCTATTTTAAGGATGGCGTGCAGCGCCGCACCCTCACCGATAAGATATGCCGTCAAAGCGCCATAGATGGAAATGAGCATGGACAGCGTCATAAACAATCGTCCGGGTTTCCCCAGATATTTTTCTGCATAGCCCGTCAGCTGGTGCTGCTCTTTCGTCCGCAGCACCATCTCCCCGGCAAAGAGATTCAGGAAAACAAAAGCTACGCCGAGGAGCAGCATGAGAAAGAAGCCATACAGCACGCCGGCTTTCGCTACAACGTAGGGAATGCCCAGGATGCCTGCGCCGATGATCGTGCCCAGAAGCGTAGCCACGCCCATCCAGAAAATGCTCTTCTCTGAGAGCTGCCGCTTCTCCCCTCTTTTTTTGAACATGAGACAATGAAGGAAAAGAGACTATATAATGGTTTTGAGAAATTGAAAGTGGGGACGCTGGGATTTTCTAGAAGCAAGCTGTTTTGCAACAGATGGCCTGCGCTTTGAACCCAGATCAACCGGTGGCACCTGTTATCGCGTTGTCATCGCCTTGCAGGCTCAATGCTCCACAGCTGGAGCCGATGGTACTAGCCAGGTTATACTACGTCCCCGCGCCAAGGAAGAACGGAAAACGCTTCTTAAACTTTTTGCCGCTTTTTTGCGGTTTCTTCAGCTAAAAATTTATAAAGGACGCTCTTCCCCAGAACGCCAGCATGAAAATCCCTAAGACCATGAAGCGCTTCTGCCCAACCTGCAGGAAGCACACGGAGCAGAAGGTAAGCCAGAACAAGAAGCGCAATCCCAGCTCACTGAAACGGGGATCAAAATATCGGGCGCGCTTGCGTGGCGCAGCCCGCGGCACGGGCAATCTCGGGAGGTATTCCAAGCCGGCTGTCACTAAATTCAAGCGGGCTGGAGCCAAGAATACCAAGAAGACGGACTTCCGGTACACCTGCACTGTCTGCAAGAAAACCAGTTCGCAACGTTACGGCATCCGTGCCAAGCGGGTAGAATTAGTATAAATGGAGTGCATCTCAAATGGAAACCACACCCAAAAGCAAGTTTGTGAAAGTCCGCTGCTCGAAATGCAAAAACGAGCAGATCATCTTTGGCAACGCCAGCAGCATTGTCCGCTGCTTAGTCTGCGACAAAGAGCTGGCATATCCCACCGGTGGGAAGTCACGGATTTCTGCGCGAGTATTGGAAGTGCTGGAGTAGACACTGTTTTTTGCTTTCTTGCCGTAAAGATTTTTAAAGAGTGCCGTGAAGAACAGAAAATATGCTCTACTCCCGAAAAGGCTTCCCCGAACAGGATGAGATCCTGCTCTGCAAAGTCACCAAGATGTTCCCCAATTCTGTCTTCGTCGATCTGCTCGAATATGAAAACAAGCAGGGCATGATCCATATCTCAGAAATCGCGCCGGGAAGGATCCGCAATCTGCGGGAATATGTGGCGCCGGATAGGCAGATTGTCTGCAAAGTGCTGCGGATCGATCGGGAGAAAGGGCACATCGACCTCAGCTTGCGCCGGGTGAATTCTTCGGAGCGGCGGGGAAAGCTCGACGAGATCAAGCAGGAGCTCAAAGCCGAGCAGCTGCTCAAGAATCTTGCCAAGAAACTGAGCAAGCCCGTCGAAGAGCTGTATAAGAAACTGCAGGAGAGCATCTTGCAGGAATATGCCTACCTCCATCCCTGCTTTAAGGAAGTAGCCACGGGCGAAGCAGACCTCGAGAAGCTGGGAATCGAGAAAAAGCTGGCGCAGGAATTGACTGCTGCTATTCTCGAAAAATTCAAGCCACCAAAAGTGCTGCTGCGGGGAGAAATCACGCTGCACAGCTACGCCAGCGATGGCGTGGAGCGGATAAAAGCCTTGCTCGCCGATATTGGGAAAAGCTCGCCAACCATCGGCCTCTTCTATTTAGGGGGCGGGCGCTTCAAGGTCACGATTGAAGATGTCGACTACAAAACCGCAGAGAAAACGCTGGCTCGGGTGCAGGAACGGCTGGAGAAGTTCACGGACAAATCTTCTACGGCCACTTTTGGAAGGGAAAAGAAAGAGTAAAAGAATTCAGAATGGCAACGCCTCACATTAGAAAGTGCGACTCCTGCGGCACGTACACGCTCAAAGAGCAGTGCCCTGCTTGTGGCAGCCCTACACTGCAGCCAAGGCCACCAAAATTCTCTCCGGAAGACAAGTATGGGGGATATCGGAGAACCGTTAAAAAAGGAGAGTTGAAAGAGAAAGGGATGTATTGATAAAGAAGAGTGGAAGTTTTTGATAAAGAGGATGGTATGGGAGAGCAACGGCCACCAAAAATAAAACTGGAAGAACTTCACATAGAGATTATTAACCAAGCGCACAGCATTAGTGATTTCAAGTCGTACGAGCAAGAGCTTGTCGATTTTCTCGTTGAAGATGCTTTAGATAATCAGAAAAAACAAATCTCAGTAACTTACCTGTGGTTTTTAAAGCCAACAAAAGAGCTCATTGCATATGTAACGGTATTGGCTGATGCGATTAACCTTCAGGGTGAAATGAAAGAATATTTTAAGCAAAAAGGCATTCTCTATAAATCGCTTCCGGCTTTAAAGATTGGCAGATTATGTGTTTCTGACCACTATCTGAGGAGAGGCCTTGGAACTTTACTGATTGAGTTTGTTTTGGTATTAGCTCAAAAGATTAGTAAAGACCTGGGATTGAGATTTGTAACTACTGATGCAAAAAAGAATCCTGATCCTAAGCGAGATTCCATTCATTTCTATAAACAGTTTGGGTTTGAAGTCTTAAAGCAAAGAGAAAAAGGAACCATACCCCTATACAAAGACCTAATTAAGGAATGATTCAAAATATTTCCTATGCTTATCTACACTGGCGTATAATCTTTTATCGGTCTCAGAAAGTGGAGACCTTTCCCTCTTAGCCATACGTTCCAAAAATTGTTTTGCTTCTTTTCCCCGTAAGGTGGGCGTTGCTCTGATGGGTTTTGCCATAGAGCTAAGAAAGATGGTGTATATTTAAGATTAACGGGTGGTTTTTTTGGGACACGGTCGGCAGGTGAAAAAGGAAGAGTTGAAGGAGAAGGGGATGTATTGATACCGAGGGGTTGAAGTTTTGGAGAATAATAGTTATTCAAATTCTGTTCTTCACTGCACCCTTAAATCCAGCTCCCCGCCCGCCCGGACGCCTTTGACCGTCCCTTCGAGAGCAACTATCGTTTCATTGGCCGAACGCAGCCCCATATCGCCAACGAAAGAATACAGGCTTACTTTGTCGTTGCTCAATTGATATGTCAATTTCTCGGCAACAGAGAGCTGCCCATTGCCTGCCGGGAATTCCAGGCTTTCCAGCTCGGCACCCTGCAACGATAACGATTCATATCCCATCGCCGGGAAAGAGATGCTCAAGCCGTCTTTAGAAGAAAAAGCCACGCCATTCACTTCGATGCGCCGCGCCGTGCCGTCCAGCGAAGCATCTGCCGCATCAAAGCCCAGCCGCCCGGCATAGTCTTCCAGGCGAAGCACGATGCTTCCGGCATTGTTGACTTCCAATACATCTTTATTTACCGTAATGCGTTTGGATAACTCCGTAAACTGAAATTCCAAGACTGCGGCTTTCATCTCCTGGTCTACAGGAGGAACCCGGTCAAAGGAAAGAACGACATCAATGGCTTTCCGAGAAGACTTTATCTCGTCCAGCTGCTGGTCTTCTGCAAATTGAACATCCCGGGAATCGTTCTTCAGCCCGCCGATCACGGCACTCGTCAGGCTAAAGCCTTGCTCTTTTTCGTTCATTAGTAACAGAAAAAGAATCCCGCCCATCAGCAGCGTGCCAAGGAGCAGATACATCCTCGTATGATGCGGCGCAGGGGGAAGTCCTCCAGACATAGGGAATACCTCTTTTTTCTATAGTAATATCCAACAATAAATAGAGAAGCTTTTGTTAATAAGCTTTTTGGTGAGCAAACCTATAAACAGCAGGAAGAGTCCCGAGAAAGAAGTTCCATCCCTAATCCAGCTCAATGACCGTGCTCTTCTTATTTTTCGAAGAGGCCTCCGGCCCACCCATGCCCCCCATGCTCCCTCGGTTATTTTCCATCAGCTTTTCAATCAGTTCCATAATGTACTGCGGATCATTGATATCTTTCAGCTCGAAAGCGTTGGTTGTCCCCCCTCCCCGAACGAAAATGGTGCCATAGCCCAGCAAGCGCTCCAGCCGATTCTGATGCAGGTTGATGTCCGGCACGAAGCCCAGCGGGCGGAAATACACGTTCGTCTTAAACTGGCGGATGATGCCCAGCACGACGATCAGCTTTTCCGGCGTGATAATATAGCGAACCAGCTGGCGGGAGATCTCGGCATACGCCACGCCCAGAAAAGCAAAGCCAAAGACAAAAGAGCGAAAAGCGGAAGGGATGGCAATCCCTTTAATAGCCAAGATGCCCAGAGTGATCAACAGGAAGAGGCCGCAGCCATATTCAATGAGAAATGCTTTGCGGGAACGCCGCAGCACAATGACAATATTTTCCTCTTTTTCCACAAAATGGTGTGAGGAATAAAACTTTATATACTTTGTGGCGTTCTTTTTGTGCCATGCCTGAGCTCCCGGAAGCCGAGACCATCGTGCAGCAATTGCGGCGGAAAGTGATCGGAAAAACGCTTGCTCCAGTAGTGGTGAGGGACCGCAAGATTGCAGATTCCCGACTGCCCAGCATAAGAGGAGCAAAGCTTCTGGGCGTTTCCCGCAAAGGCAAAGCCATCGTCCTGGAACTGGATAAAGAGCGGTTTATTGTCGTCCGCCTGGGCATGACCGGACATTTTCATTATTATCAAAAAGGATCCACTCCCCCAGCCGAAGAAAAGAAGTACGAAATTGTTGCTTTCTCTTTTCACGACAGTTCTCTGCTCACCTACAATGACGTCCGGCGCTTCGGGCGGGTGCAGCTCTTCCTCTCCAAAGAAGCGTTCCAGAAAGCTCTGGCAAAATTAGGCATCGATGTGCTCTCTTCGGCATTCACCGTGGTGGTATTTCAAAAATTGTTAGAGAAGCGGAAAAAAACGGCGATAAAGATGGCGCTGATGGACCAGGCTTTGCTTTCCGGCATCGGCAACATCTATGCGCAGGAAGCGCTCTATCGGGCGCGCATCGATCCCCGCAGGAAGATCAGCACGCTTTCCGCTGCAGAAGTGAAGAAGCTTCATGCAGCAATCATCAGCGTGTTACGGCTGGCGGTCAAACATCACGGCACGACCGTCGAGAATTACGTGCACATTGAAGGCTCCGGCGGGTTTCAACACTACTTGCAAGTCTATCAGCGGGAGAGGTGCCCAAAAGGGCATCTGCTGAAAAAAGAATATATCGGGGGAAGGGGAACATCGTATTGTACGACGTGCCAGAAGTGAACGATGAGCAGAGTTGTTTACATTATCCCGGGATTTGGACAAAAAACTACTCTTCTCGAGTATCAGCACGTCATGAAGCTCTTCAAAGCCTGCCGCTTCCAAATCATTCCTGTCAAAATTTCTTGGGAGCGGAAAGTTATGAGTGATTATCTGGAAGAATTCCTGAGCCAACTCCAATATCATAAAAACGATAAGGTCACCCTGTTTGGTTTTTCCTTCGGAGCCATGATTGCGCTTATTGCTGCAGTAAAGATTAAGCCAAAGATGCTTTTTCTCTGCTCGCTGTCCCCCTATTTCAAAGAAGACCTGAGAACTCTAAAAAAATCATGGAAAAATTTTGGGGGCAAGCGCCGGATTGCTGATTTCCACAATTTTTCTTTTGACAAACTTGCAAAAAAAGTATCCTGTAAAACGATTCTTATAGCGGGAACGAAAGAGGGAAAAGAACTCCTGAAGCGAGTAGAAGATGCACATAAGAAAATGAAAAATTCCCAGCTCATTCTGGTTAAAGATGCAAAACATAACTTTGCCCAGAAAGAATATCTCCGAAAGCTCCAAGAGCTTATCCATGGGTGTTGACTATCCAAATAGAATTTCTACGACACTGCTAACTCGATCCCTTCCCGGACCGCCTCTTGGATAACGCCTTTCCTCTGCTTCTTCTCTTTAAACTCTTCCGGAGTAAGGCCTATCAGATCCATGGGGACGGAAACTCCTCTTTTCAGGTGGTAGAGCTGCACCATCCTCTCGTAAAACTGAATCTTCTTAAAGCGGGGGGAAACGACCAAGATGTCATAATCGCTTTCCGCTCTCGGATGTCCCTTGGCTTGAGAGCCAAAAAGAATTATTTTTTCTGGACGATACTTTTTTTGAACGCGCTTTAGGAAAGGTACTATTGGCTTAATTTTTCTTTGATCCATTGTAAAGCCTCCTTCGCTAACTGAAGAAATTCTTTTCCCTGTTCTTGAGTATAAAACCGTGCAGGAATGGTCTGGGCTACTTCGGGATAGCGAGAAACAAGGTATGTTGGCGTTAACACTTCGGCGATTTTCTTAATTCGTGCGGGAGCAAGGACATACTCGCAGATAAGGGTAAGATCATGAATGCGGGGAATTCTTTTTCCGAGCCGAAGGAGATACGCTTTAAGCGCTTTCTCGACAGCCTGTTGGGAAAATTGAGCAGTTACAAAAGGATGTTTGGAGAGATTGTCTTGTGCAACCTGCAAATCGGCTTTAGCCTGCTCCCACCAATCAGAAACTTGCGAGTCAGTTATGGACATATGTTTTCAGATGTTGTTATGCTATATAAATTTTAACCTCTCTTATTGCAGGAAAACGCAATACCCCATAATACACCCATTCATGTTGCGACAACTTTTTAAAGAGAAGTCTGCTTCAGAAGAGAGTCATGACTCTCAAAACCCAATTCCAGAAATTGAAGGAGAACTGGCTGCTGATCTTGCTGGTGCTCCTCGTCGTTTTCTTTATTCCCATCTTAAGTGGTTCGCAGCAATTGTTGCCGAGCTTCAGCACTTTCGAACGGGCGTTGGGTGAATCCCAGATCGCGGGAACCAAGATGGGTTCGCCGGTTTATGACGGCGGCGGCTTTGCACCGGAAGCGACTGACCGGAAAATCACGAAGACTGCTTCTCTTTCGACAGAAGTAGAGCAGGGCACGTTCAAAGAAGCCGAAAGCCAGCTCAAGAGCGTGGTTACGGCTGCAGAAGCTTTCTTGCTCAATGAGAACGTCCAGAAATATGACTCCGGCAGAAAAGCCTATTACTCTGGCAATTATTACATCAAAGTCGAAGCCAGCAAATATGCGGCCGTTACGGCGCAGCTCCGGCAAATCGGCGACGTCCAGTTCTTCCAGGAAAGCGCCGAAGACATCACCGAACAGTTTACGGACGTGCAGATAGAATTAGATACGGAGCGCGAGCGCTTGCGGCGATATGAGCAGATGTTTGCCGAAGCCACGACGGTTTCCGAAAAGATTGAATTGAACGACCGCATCTTTGATCAGGAGCGGCGGATCAAGTATCTCGAAGAGCAGCTGGAAAATGTGGGAACCCGGGTGGATTATTCGACGCTTTCCGTGACAATAACCGAAAAGCGCTCCGCTTATGCGGATGTGGTATTTGTGAAGTTTTCAGAATTGGTTGCTACACTAGTGGAAAGTGTGAGTGATCTCTTGCAGCTGCTGGTCGCAGTGCTGCCGTATGCAGTTCTAGTAGCCGTTGGATGGCTGGTGATAAAGAAGGTAAGGAAGAGGAGATAAAAAATGGAAGTGTGATTCCCTGCAATGCCAAAAGCTTCGGCCTGTGAGAAAAAGAATCCTCTTAGATTTTTAAAATTCATCGGGGTTTAAGCGCAGTCACTAGAAGGTCCTACCCAGAGGCTTCAGACCTGCCATATTCTGCGCGGAGAAACAGATTCAAAAAGTGTGGAATCAAAAGGTGCAGGGATAAGTTTTTTGGTATAATTTCCATCCGGTCTTCTCTTAAAGCCGCATCTTCGAGCAGTAACGTCGTACAATAAGAACCCCCTATTGGGGGCGAGATGCACTTTTGCGGCCAAGTGGGGAAGGTGCATTTCAATGAGTCTTTTTTCAAGGTCAAAATCAAAGCGTTTGAAATCTTCAAAAGTTGTTTGTGAACCAAAGACTTCAGAGGACATCATATCCTCAAACGTAAACTGCGCCCATCTATTGTTGTCAACGGAGACAATCACTGCCTCAGGAATTCTGTACTGCTGGGCCCATTGCACTGCATAGGTAACAAGAGCTCTTTCCCACTTGAAAGAGCGGAGTCTCCAACCGTTCTCTTTGGTGCCTTGAATTTGGGATATAACCAGTTTTCCCTCTTCTGGACTACAGCCGATATTCGCTATGAGTGAACCGCCATATGTTAAACAGAGATTAAATGGTGCATCAAAATATTTGTATTTAAAATGCCGCCCATATTTATCAGGCTCAAGGTAGACGAGACCCTGTTCGCTACACCAATAATTCCTCTCTTGGCGAATATCAAATACCATCCCGTATTTCCCAAATTCTTCATCTGAAACATTCTGATTTTGTTTTAAGAATCCTCTTAAATAAGCTGTTCCAAAAGAAGGAAGAGTTAAGCTTTTCTCAAAATCATGCAAAGCATCTGCAAGTTCTGAAACTTCCGAATTACAGAATCCAGTTACCTGCTGATAAGTGTCTGGCCCCTGCAAAATATCGACTTTCTCTGGTGATAGTCTACCAAGTAATAATCGAGCTTGGCTTTCAAAAAACTCGGCTCCTTTTTCAGACTCGGATACTACATCGTCTAAAACCATCATATCGACATATTAATGGGGGTTATTTTTAAATTTTTCTGTTAAAAAACCACTTATAAGTGGTCACAGAATCGCTTTCTTGGAAAAAACTAACCAGCATAAGGAAAACGCTAAAGCATTTCTTTTGACTTTAATCCCCCCACTTTCCCAAACGCAAACGCGTTCTCTTTCCCGACGATAAACACGTCAAAATCCTTGATCTCCGTCAAGAACGGGCTGAGCAGCTGCTCTTTGAGAATGTCCGTGCCTTCCAGCAGCGGATTGAAGCTGGGCATGACGATGAGCTCTTTGCGCTTCCATTTCCCCCGCAGGAAGCATTTGTATTTTTCCCTCTTGCTGCCCTCGCGCAGGGTAACAGCCGGATGCTCATGGCCGATGATGAGCCGTTTCGCGTCGGTTTGAACTACAGCATCACCATGAATGATGAGCGTATCGCCAATACGAAGCTCTTTTACGACTTCCACGCCTTTCCGTTCCGCCAGCGGGCCGATGATCACATCGTGATTGCCTTTGATGAGGACTATTTTCTTGGTGTGCTCGGCAAGAAAGTCAAAAAAAGCGAGAATCTCTGTCCATTCCTGCCGCAGGATGCGGCCAAATTCATGCTTCAGGTCGCCGTTGATAATCAGCATTTCCGGTTGGACGTGCTGGAAAATCTGCTGGAGCATCTGTTGGATTTCCCGGAGCTGGAACCGGGGCACCAGAACGCCTTTCTGCTGCAGCGCTTCCTCATAGCCGATGTGCAGATCGTTGATGATGAGCAGCTTTTCCGCTTCCCACCAGAGCGCCAGACCAATGATCCGGAGATGGGGGCTGATTTCCATATCGTGCGTAGGACAAAGAAATCTTTATAAAACTGCACACTTCCAAACGACATAATGCCCCGGTAGCTTAGCGGCTGAGCACACGGCTGTTAAGTGCTAAGCAGCCACCGTGCAGCATGTTGCTCGGGAAAGGTCGCCAGTTCGAATCTGGCCCGGGGCGGTTTATTTTCAGGGTTAGCCATAATGTTTAAATGCATCATCTTCTTATACAGAAAGCATGAAAGCCCAGAGAGAAACCTGCCTGATCGGCGAGAAAGAACTTCCCCCGGATCGCTTTGGTGAACGGGGAGGGATGTGGTTATACGAAGGGCATATGTCTGGTGACCTACGCATCCGCACCTACGTCCCGACGACCATCTTTAACCCGTTAGCGGCGATCATCCGAGCCTATTATGAAGCAGATTCTTCCCAGCAACGCCCAACGGTCCCGGAAGTGCTGGTCGATATACAAAAAGTTCCGCTGCACTCTTTTCCAAAATGGGACGTTGGAGCGCAAACCTTACTCTTAAGCAGGGCCGATGAGCGGGAAGTGATTGATGCCTGCCAGCAACTCGAACAAAAATTGCTGGATGCCGAAGACCATCTGCGCGAGCGCTATAAGAAAAAGTTCTCGATAGAATAGTTGTGAGCACGAATACAGCCAAATGTTTCCAAAAGATTTAAATATGGATTTCATATTAGTATGAATTGGTGATCAAAAATGGAATTTGAAGTCGCTACCATTGGTGAACGAGGACAGATGGTTATCCCCCAACTTTTTCGAGAAGAGATGGGGGTCCATAAAGGAGATAAATTTATGGTTTTGGTACGGGGGGATATGTTTGTGCTAAAGAAGCTCCAGGCACCAAGCATGAAAGACTTCGACCGAATGGTAAAGAAAGCCCACGCCCATGCCAAAGAACATGGGCTTCAACAAAGTGATATTGGAGAGATAATCAGAAAAGTACGGGGACAATGAGGGTACGCGCCGTTCTGGACACTAACATCTTTGTTTCAGGCATCCATTGGACGGGGGCTTCAGAGAAAGTAGTGCGCTCTTGGATGGAAGAGAAGTTTGTTCTCGTCTCATCTTTGCCGATTATTGATGAGATTGTCCGGGTATTAATGGCGTTTAAAGTGCCGCTTGAACCAGAAGACATCTTTTGGTGGGAAAGCTTGATTCTCGAGAAGTCTTCTTTAGTATTCCCAGTCGAGCATCTCGAAGTTGTGAAAAATGATTCTGATGATGACAAGTTTATTGAAGCAGCGGTAGAAGGGAAAGCTCAATATATTGTGAGCCAAGATAAGCACTTGCTGAATATTATGGAATATAAACAGATAAAAATACTGCACCCAGATGAATTTTTGAGAATGTTGAGGTGAAGTTCAATTAAACATACTCACAGATAATCAAAAATCTCTTCCAGCCTTTCCATCTTCGGTGAAAAATCACTTTTGTCCTCTCTATCCAAGAGCACTGCCTTCATGCCAATAGCTCTCGGCGGATGAATGTCGCGGTCCAATTTATCGCCGACCATGAGCGCGTGCGGCGGAGCGACTCCAGCCAAGCATAAGAGATGCTCATAGATCCTCTCGTCCGGCTTTTGCAAGCCGATATCGCAAGAAAAAATGATGTGGCTGAAATACTTATCTAAACCCAGTGCAAAAAACGGTTTTTTATACGCAGTTCCGGCATTGGAAATCAGGCCTAAAGGCAGGCAGCGGTTGCGGAGCTCTCCCAAAACGGTTAGGGTTTCCGGATACGGCGTTGTAGACGCTACTTCCTGAGCAATAGCATTTTCATAATCCTGTAAAGGAAATTGGGTGCGGGCTTGCGGTTTTATTTTTCTTAGGAAGCTCGCGAGACTGTCGAAGTTTTCCGTCAGAGCAACATGATATGCCTGTTTTGCTTCCTCAGGATTTAGACGCAGGTCATCGAAAAGCTTGAAAAAGGGGCTGGGCCCTTCTCGATGATGATTAACCAACGTCCCATACAAGTCCAAAACCACCAGCTCAACGTTTTGTAAGGCCATAAGACCCCTAAAAGAGTGCCCTTTTTTAAGAATTTCTCCCGCCTCCGACCGAATGATTTATAAATCTCTTTATTTTAATAGGGAACTATCAAGAGGTGATAGTCATGGCACATAAAAGAGGTTCCCGGGGAAGCTTAGAGCTCCACCAAATCGCGCATTATGCATTTTTTGTCGGATTGCTGGTAGCGATTGTGGCTGCTTTCTTCAGAACATATATCGGGCCGCAGGCTTTAGTAACAACGTTAGTCATTCTCGGCTTGCTCGTGGGATTGTTTAACCTTACGGCAAAAGAGACTGTGCCTTTTTTAGTGGCAGCGATTGCGTTGATGCTCGCCGGCATCGTCAATCTGGGATTGATCCCGTTCGTCGGCCCCTGGCTGCGGCAAGCCCTCAGCAACATTGTCGTGTTCGTCGTACCGGGAGCGATTATCGTCGGCCTGAAAGCCGTATGGAAACTGGCGTCGAAATAAGCAGAGTCTAGCCATGGCACGAGGAGCAGCACCGCACAAGACTTTGATTTTGCTGATTCTTATTTTTATCTTTGTTCTCTTGTATGCGAAGTGGAAAGGGCTGTGGTAGAGAAGTGCGAGTAAAGTTTTAATAGTTCTCAACTTCTGAATCCGTTCATGATCACCCTCGACGGCTCCCATCTGGAAGGCGGCGGCTCTCTGGTTCGGGTAGCTTTGGCGCTTTCTACGCTTACGGGCGAGCCCTTTCAGGTAACCAACATCCGTAGCGGACGGAAAGAACCTGGATTGAAAGCCCAGCACCTCACGGCCATCCAAGCCCTGAAAGAAATGTCTGGCGCGAAAACCAATGATGTTGCTCTCGGCTCTTTAAATCTTGATTTTACTCCCGGTGCCATCCGCTCCGGCAGATACAGGTTTGATATCGGCACGGCCGGCAGCATTTCGCTCTTTTTACAGGCACTCCTCTTGCCGTGCCTCTTCGCACCGGGAAAAGTGACGCTCACGATCAAAGGCGGCACGTGCGGCAAGTGGCAGGCATCTGCCGATTACCTGCAGAACGTGCTGCTGCCCCAGCTGCGCCGCTTTGCCGAAAAGATTGAATTGAAAATCAGAAAGCGAGGCTATTATCCGAAAGGCGGCGGCGAGGTGGTTGTCGAAATTTCACCGCGCTTCCACCGCAAAGAATTTGCAGACACGGCGGCGTTTCTGGAGCACTTGCAGCAAAACGTGCCCAAAATCAAGCTTATCGAACAGGGAAAACTGGAGCAAATCCGCGGTATCGTAAATGTTTCGGCGAGCCTTGCTGAAAAAAAGGTTGGCGAACGCATCCGCGATGCGGCAACTGCTGCTTTGCAACACTATGCTGTTCCCATTTCTCTTCGGCTTGAATATGCAGAGACGCTCAGCCCGGGTGGCGATGTGATTGTGTGGGCAGTGTTCAGCAAGGATGGCGACGTCTCACCGATCAATCCTGTTATTCTTGGCAGCAATGCCTTAGTCGAGCGGGAAAAGCGCTCCGAAGATGTGGGTCGGGAAGCTGCGGAAGCTTTGGCAAAAGAGATTGATTCAGGCGCAGCAGCGGACCACTATTTGGCGGACCAGCTCATCCTTTTCCTGGGATTGCTGCCGGGTTCGGCGATAAAAACCGGGGGGATAACCAATCATGCCAAAACGAATATCTATGTCGTTGAAAAGTTCCTGCCGGTGTATTTTAAAGTGGAGGACGGCAGAATTTTCGTAGAAAAACGGAACTGAACAGACAAAGATCCCATTTGTTTTCTTACGATTTTAATCTGTTGCCTCAAAGATAGCTAAACATTTAAACCATATAACTCTTCCTTGCTCTTTCGGAGGTGCTTATACTATGAACAAAATCGCGAATATCGGAGTGTTAGCGGGGTCATTACTTTATGGATGTGCTGGCAGCAGCGATATTCTGACAGGAGAGATCCTACGAGAAGGGGATGAGCATCTGACGCCAGTTTTAGAACACAATTCTCCGCATCCCACCATAGAAGGAGTAGGGATCGTCCTGAGGTATCTCGATCTGAATGATAATGAGGAAATGGATCTCGCTGATGAGGTCTTGAGTTACACTCTTTTTGAAGACAGGGACGGGAATGGCAGCTATGATTATGATGGAGACGAAGGTATCAGCTCCCACGATTTTAGCAGATACGAGTTGCCAGTAAGTGGACTCCCGACGGTTGCTGAGTTGGAAGCAGTAGGCATTCCGACAGGAAGAGATTGAAAAACCCCGGCAAGTTACGTGGAAAGATAGCGTAGCTCTATTAAAAAGATTTAAGTATATATCTTCTTTATCTCTTTAACCGTGAAAAAGAGGACCAAAAGGCTCTGCGTAGTTCTGGGTTTTTTCTGGGCACTCGTACTCCTGCCTTTAGGACAAGCCGTGCCCGTCTGCGATGACCTGCATCCCACCGAAACAAACGACTTCTACGTGGATGGAGCAAGCCTCTGCGGCCCCTGCAGCGATGCTAATCCCGGAACAGTAACGCAGCCCTGGTGCACCTTTGAGCGGGCTTTCAAAACAAGTCTAACCCCGCATCTGGAAGGCAGCGGAAAGCTCTATATCAGAGAGGGAACGTATCGTTTTGATTCCGCGGCTTTTGGCAGTGAACTTTCACTCTATCTCAACCTCAACGGCACTGCGGATAATCCGACAGTCATCAGCGGCTATCCCGGAGAAAAGCCGACAATTTACTTTTCTGATAGGGTGCAAGGATGGGAACGCTACGCAGAACGCCCCGACGAAAACATCTGGGCCATGGACTGGAAGAGTTATCTGCAAGCCAATCATAACTGGCAATACTTGTATCCCGCTGTACAGGGAACCCGAACCCAGAATATAGCGCAGCTCGTTGCCATTGACGAAGACCCCATCATATTATTTCAGCAGATCAATTCGCTGAAAAATGGCTGGACCGGAAGCTCCTCTCCAGATGCAATGTTCTGGGCTGATTCCCGATTTCCGGGAGGAACGACATCCATCGGAACGAACCAATTTGACATGGATCAGGGAACAACACCAACGTTCTACTATGAAAATGAAACGACGAGCCCCTATTTCGGCAAGCTCTTCATTTGGCTGCCCGATGGGACAAATCCCAATAATAGAAAAGTAGAAGTAAGCGTCAGCCAGCGGATGCCCTTTGCTTTCGCAGGGCATCCTGTGGACTATTTGTATCTCAAAAATTTCACGGTCCGCTTTGCCGGCGCCCTGCAGGGAGCAATTACGGTAAGCGGCTCCAATAACAGATTTGAAAATCTAGATTCTTCGTATGGCGGGTTCGCTGGTTTAGCCGGCCTCTGCAAAAAGTGCGTGGTAAAAAATTCAGTTTTCAGCTTCAATGGGAATACTGGCGCAGGGCTGCAAGGGGAGAATACTATCATTGAAGGAAACATCTTTGAAGGGAATAATTGGAAAAAATACTCACGCGGCTGGCATGCCGGAGGAGTAAAGTTTACTCAGGGGAATATAGAGAGCCAAGGGACCACCAAGAACATGGTGTTCCGCAATAATCTCGTCAAAAATAATTTCGGATGGGGCATATGGTTCGATTTTGCGCTGATGGAGAATACCTCTATCGAAGGAAATATGATTGTGAATAATAGCTTCGATGGCATCCGCCTGGAAGTTTCCGGAGGGACGGCTGAGAGGCCCGCAAAGGTACGCAACAATATCCTCATAAATAATGGAAAAGGGAAATTCGAAGATCAATTATTCTTTTATGGGGGCATGGTTCTCTCGGGAGCCTATCACACGCTTATTGAAAACAATCTCATCTATGACTCGCCAAGCGGGATTACGGAAAACAACGTGAGTATAGAGTACTCCATTTTACAGCAGAATGTTATTCGAAATAACGTGTTTATCAACGTGTCTTTCCCTCTTGCTATTCCACCACCTCACGACCCCTCATCAAAAGACAACACCGCAGATAAAAATTTGTTCATGAACCCTGGGCCAAGCTTTTACTGGGACAACTTGATACAATATGCAGCAACGTGGGAAGACCAAGCAGAAGCAGCACTGTACATCGCCAACTGGGAACGATTAAAGAAGTTAGTCATCTTCTGCTATGCGAATTATGGGTGTTGGGATTGGGCTGGAGCGAGCAAGAATTTTACCCAGTGGCAGGAACTAGGCTTTGATCAGGATTCGGTGCTTCTCCCCGACGAAGCGATAGACCTTTCTCTCTACGGAATTGACGCTAATCAGGTCGGGGATTCTGCGCAGAGCATCGCGGCGATCCGCAGGGACTTGTGGCCGGCTTTTGAAGAAACGAGTATGGCTTGTACTGTTGACAGCGATTGTGAACTGGGAAAAGCCTGCAGTGAAAGTATCTGCCTGAGCCCAAAAGCGATATTCCAGAGACGCATGGGCTCTTTCTATGACGAGGCAAAGAGGGCTGGCTCCTGGACGCCTGCGCTTATTGAAGAGATGGTAACACTGCTGAAAGAGATTATTCAAAGTGAATAAGAAGCCGTCTTGCCAACTCCCCATAAAAGTTTATAAATAAACGCTGGTTTTTGCGGGGGTATGGAACAAAAAATCTGTTCAGCGACCAAGAAGCGCATCGACAACGATCCCGGTTCTGTAACTTTTCCCTGCCCGCAGTGCGGGGATTACGAGATCGTACGGAGTTCTCATGCCCGCAGGGCAGCCTTGAGATACACGTGCCCCAAATGCAATTTCCTGGGGCCGAATTAGGTGCAGAGGGATTTTCAGGACATGGCTTATACGATGGGCAGGCGAGTGCCTGAAGAGGAAGCTCGGGAACTCGCGCGAAAACTAAGAGCCAATGATCAAGAAGACTTGGCAGAAATCGTCGAAGCAACAACAGAAGACCCTAAAAATTATTCTTTTGAAAGATTAATCCACGATATTGTTGGGGTGAGCATCAGTGCGTTTAGCTTAGATATAATAACTTCTTTTTTAGACGCGCATTCCCCAGAAAAACCGGAGGCAGTTGACAGTGCTGTTAGAAAGCAGCTCCCTCTTTTTTATGAAATAGTAAAACAAGGGTGGGAAAATCTAGAGGATATGAAGGTGGTGTGTGAGACCCTTCAAGCTCGGCTTCCTGCTCTCTATGAAGCCTTAGGGAGAAAGTATAAAAACACTGATTAAGAAACAGGAGTGGGATTAAACCATGGCAAAAGCAATCATCACCTTCAAGCTCATGCCGGAATCGCCGGATGTTGATCTAGCGCCGATTAAAGAGCAGGCATTAGCCATCGCTAAAAAGCATGGCGCCATCGGCCAGATGCAGGCCCAGGAAGAGCCCATTGCCTTCGGATTAACTGCAGTCCTTATTCTCGCCATGTACGATGTTGCAGAAAAAGACTTTGAAGGCATCGCTGCCGAGATGGGCAAGATCGAAAACGTGCAATCGGCAGAAGTCGCCAAGATGGATCTGGCGCTGGGATGAATTACTTTTTCTTGAGCGTACTGACCGACTCCAACGCTTTCAGCCTTTCCTCTGCCGCAATGCTCTGCCCCCAGAGATGCCAGAAGACTTTCTGCAACAGGAGAAGCAAAAAATGTTCTTCCTAAAAGTTCATCAGCACAAAAAGAATGATCAGCGAAATCAGTCCCGTTAACATCAGCAGGTTCGTTTTCCGGAAGATAAAAGGAATCAGATTAATAACAATAATTGTTGTACCAACAATAAGATTCGCTAATTCGACCATTTCTGCCTCCTACTTTTGATAATTGATAACCATCTGCCTCTTTATAGACTTTTCTCGGGCAGCCCATCACAAGTTTTATCAAAAACTACTTCTCTCTGCTGAGCGCATGAAGAAAAAAGAAATTCTGGTCATTTTTCCACTACTTTTATTAATCGTGAGCTGCGTACCAGCACCGGAAGAAAGAAGAGTTCCCGCTCAAGAAGCGATACCGACAGAAGAGGTACAGACTATGCAACTCACCAGCCCCGCCTTTGCAGCCAACGGAAAAATCCCTGCCAAATATACCTGCGATGAAGAGAACATAAGCCCCCCTTTGCAGATTGCTGATGTTCCTGCTGCAGCCCAAAGCTTCGTTCTTCTGATGGATGATCCAGATATCCCAGAGTTCGTCAAAGAGCGCTACAATATCTCGATATGGGATCACTGGATTGTGTTTAATATCCCGCCAACGACAAAAAACATCTCGGAGGGAAAAAATCCGCCCGGATTGCTTGGAAAAAACACGGGCGGCAAGAATGGATATGGTGGTCCTTGCCCCCCGGATAGAGAGCATCGCTACTTCTTTAAGCTCTACGCCCTCGACACGACTCTGGCTCTTTCAGAAGGAGCGAAGAAAGCGGAAGTGGAAAAAGCCATGGAAAAGCATATTCTGGCGAAAGCAGAGTTGGTGGGAAGATATGAACGGAAGTCTTAAGCTTTCTCCTCAAAGTCTAAAGCCGCAGCAATAATTTTCGTTTTCTCTTCAAAAATATTTATAAAGTAGTCTCCATTGCCAAATATCAAAATGACACCATCTCTTGATTCTAGGACGAGAATAGTTTTTACCGATATTGAAGCGGCCAAAGGAATTGCTTCACACTTAAAAATCGCTGAACCTGAATATGGGGAAGACGTTACGGAACCTTTTGCAAAAGCGTTAGATAAAGATATTACAGAATTTTTTGCAGAAGCGTTAGATGATTTGGCTAAAATGGGAGAATACGAGTTCCAATCAGCCGAAGAACTGGAACGAGAGCTAATAGAGTACGAAAGAGGTCTGCAGTCTCTGGGCCTTAGCACTCCCGAGGAGATGGATGCGTATGCGATTGTATGTCAGGCTGATTTAAGGTTAGGGATAATGGTTGGAGAAATAGCTAGACCTGGCGATATACAAATCGATCGAAAAACATTTGAAATATATATGGAGAAGAGTATAAAAGCTGGCTTGTACGCCCTACTCGAGGGTGATGGTAGATCCATAGAAGCTGTCAATGAAGAAAGCTTTCTCAGTCACTCAGTGAGTTGGTTAACACAAGAAGTCTATCGAAGAATAGATTCTGACGAAGAATGCATCTTTATAACGCGGACGAGCATTAAAAAAAGAAGGTGAACAATACGTACTGCGGAGACTTTCCAGAGAAGAACGAGAAAGACTGACAGTCACGACTTCTTCCTAAACTCCAAAGCTGTAGCCATCATTTTCGTTTTCTCCTCTGTCGTGTCCTAATATTATTTCGTTTTAGCTTCATTTTCCATCCTCCGCCAAAACAGGCCTAACAGGTTTGGTAACTTTCTTATGAACGCCGTGTTTGGCGTTTCATAAGCTTCTATATCCAAAGCCGTTGTAAGCCTGTTATTGTGCCAGTCAATCCATTTTTGGAGCGTAGCAAAGCGTTTTCTATGCTTATCATACTCCTGCCATCGCCTTTCTACCTTGCCATTTGTTTGCGGGTTCTTAACCCGCGAGGGGATTACTTTTATTCCCCCCCTTTCACAATATTGCTGGAATTTACTTGTTCCTTCCTCTTTATTGCTGACAAAAGCTGAGCCCCTGTCCGTGTTAACTTGCTCGATTTTACAATCAAATTCAACTAGCTTTTGCTCAGCAATTTTGAATGTTGCTATGGCATTCTCGGCATTAGGGCTGTCAAACTCACCCCCAGATAATATCCGACGACAAGCGTCATCCAACCAGAAAATACAGTGCGGATCTTTTTCGGTAGTACGATGATAATCAGCATGAACTAAAGAACCCGTATGTTCACGTTCATATCTACATCTTTTCCGCTTTTTTTGCTTGTTGGGTTCAGACCGAACCCAACCTTTGCTTTTCATATAATCGTAAATCTTGTTCTTTGGTGCAGATACTCCGTTACGCTTCAATTCATAGTAAAGCATTCTTGGTGTAAGCATTGATTCCAAGTATGCTTTTTCTATTGCTTGCTCTTGCTCCAAAGAAAGGTTAGTTTTGGGCCTCCTTGCGGGATTAAGTTCTGGATATTTTTTTGTTTTTCCATAAATGTTCACTAGCTGTTGAACTCTCCGTTCTGAGACTTTGTAGATGGAGGCAACCTCTTTTGGCTTTTTCTGGTATTTGGCCACTTGATCCACCAACCATTTAATCTTCTTTTTGTTAAGCTTGGTCATGCCAAGAGGGGCATCCAAGCTTATAAATGGTTGGCGAAATAATTTCCGGACACGACATTCGTTTTCTCCTCCAAAAGGTTTATAAAGTAATATCCTTATTTTCACGTAAAATACGTGAGGTGAAAAAATGCCCCATAACCTAACAGTAACAGTTGAAGAGCCCCTCTGGAAAGAAATGAAAAGGCATCAGGAGATTCGCTGGAGTGCGGTAATGAAAGAAGCAGCCCGTGAGAAACTGAAAGCGCTAGCCGTATTAGAAAGATTCAGCAAGAACCGGCATCTCGGTGAAAAAGAGCTTGAAGAATTCGCTTTGAAACTTGGGAAAAAAGTAAGTGGAAGATCATGATTGTTGTGGTTGATGCCTGCATTTTCCTTCTGGCCCTCTTCGGATCACGCGGTGCGCTAACGATCATTACGTCACAAAATCATCAGTTTTATGTGCCTGCAAAAATAGTGAAAGAAGTCGAGAAACAGAAGAAAGAAGTCTGCCAGAAGCTGCAAATAACGTCAGAAGAATTCATGACAAACCTGGAAGCTTTACTGAAGTTTGTGTACGTTCTTCAGTTCATGGAGTACGAGCCTTGGATGCAAAAAGCCAAAGAGGCATTACAGCAGAGGGATGTCAATGACGCGGATTATCTCGCTTGTGCACTTTCTGTGAATGCCAACTTCCTCTGGACTCAAGATAAAGACTTTGGAGCACAGCAATTAGTACCGACAAAAACAACGGCTCAATTTATTGAAGAAAGGAAACATTAACGGAGCTTCTTCCTGAACTCCAGCGCCAGCGAATTGATGCAATACCGCTTCCCCGTCGGCTTTGGCCCGTCATCGAACAGATGCCCCAGATGCCCACCACACTTTTTGCAGACCACCTCCGTCCGCACCATGCCCAAGCTGCGGTCTTCCCGCAAAGCGATGTTCTTCTGGTTCGCTTCATAAAAGCTCGGCCAGCCGCAGGGGGAATCATATTTCGTTTCTGATGAAAAGAGCTCTGCACCACACCCTGCACAATGGTACGTGCCTTTTTCTTTATTATACAACAGCTTGCCGGTAAAAGGCAGCTCCGTGCTTTTCTCCCGCAGGACGGCGTATTGTTCGGGGGTAAGTCGGCGTTTCTTACGGGGGATCATCACTGGAGATAGTTATTTTTTCTATTTAACTCTTTTCATCCTTTGCTTAGAAAAATTTATAGAATACAGAAAATTTCCCTAAAGCTATGCTCAAAACAAAAGGACAGGAGATTATTTCTTCTTGGAAAAAGATGGCTAGCAGAGAAGGGGGAAACATTTCTAAAGATTTTGTCTATGGGAATAGGTTGTACGAGCAAGTCTTCCAAAACAAAAAGAATAACGCAAGCTCTAGAAAGTAGTCAAGAACGATACTGAGTTCATACAGTATAACATTTACCTGTTGAACAGAGCAAGAATCTCCTCCATACTCTTTTCCGTCTTTATCCCTGTCAGCGAGAAATGCGTCCGGACGGCACCTAATCTTTTGAGCACCTCATCGGTTCTCGGCGGCAGACGCTTATATTTCCGCGCCAAGGCATGCAGGTCGTAAAAGCCCATGAACTGCTTCTGCGACTCTTCAGCCAGCGTTGCCAGGAACTTTTCTTCCTCCGGAAAAAGATTTGCTTTCCCCATCGCTGTTATCAAAGTATGATCTAAAATGGGCCCCGTCCACAACGGCCCGGCAAAGAGAAATTCCCGGCCACAAGAACAGGTTTCTTTGTTATACCGCGAGGCCCTAAAAGAAGAACAGCCCGGGCAGAAGAGGAAATACTGATGCTGCTGCAGGATGGCATCGGCTTGTTCTTTCCCTTTGACGACTTGGAAAAAAAC
>CAZOPZ010000014.1:0-1756 GCA_964582035.1 uncultured Methanosarcinales archaeon
ATCCACAAAGACATTGTGTTGGATGTGCTCATCGACATGATCACGGGCAAGTTTGATCTGAAGCGCTATGCCACGCTGGGGACGGAAGAGATCCATTGCGTGATCAAAGAAGTTGTAGCGAAAAATCCGGGCGCGCCATTCTCGGCGCTCATGGGGCAATGCATGAAGCAGCTGGCCGGCAAAGCGTCCGGGAAGTTCATTGCGGAAGAGCTGCAGAAAGTGCTGCACGGGAAGCACGCCTAAAGACGCTTTCTACTCTCTTTCTCCAAATAGTTTGCTTCCTATCCGTACCATCGTGCTCCCTTCTTCGACGGCAATTTTATAATCATGGCTCATGCCCAGGGAGAGAACGTGCAGCGCCGGGATCTCTTTTCTCAATTTCTGAAAGAGCTGCGCCAACGAGCGGAATTCCTGGCGGATAATCGCTGCATCATGCGTATTCGTCGCCATGCCCATCAGGCCAACGATGTGGGCGTGCTGGAAATGGGCAGCTTCTTGCAGGAGGGGCTCTATGTCGTTAAGCGATAAGCCGAATTTTGTCTCTTCTCGGGAAATTTTCACTTGGAGCAGGCAATCAACAATGCGATGCTGTTCGGCTGCTCGCTTATCGATCTCTTGCAGAAGGCGTAGGCTATCGATGGACTGAATGAGCTGCACAAACGGAACGATTTCTTTGACTTTATTCCGCTGCAGGTGGCCGATGAAATGCCATTCGATGTCTTTGGGAAGAGCGGCGTATTTTTGCAGCAGTTCCGGCACGCGATTCTCACCAAAGATCTGCTGGCCGGCAGCGTATGCTTCTTGAATACATTCTATGGGCTGGTTCTTGGAGACGGCGACAAAGGTGGTGGAAGGGGGAAGTTCAGTTTTCAAGGCCTGAAAGTGCTGGACAAAAGACATGTTTTCTGTAAAGAAAGAGTTCTATAAACGGTTTTCGGTGGAAAAGAAAAAGAAAAAAAAGAGAAAAACCTAGCCTATACAGAGACAGGCGAGATCTGGACCTTGGCTCGGACCAATGTCTTTTATCCCACAAGATAAGACGCTTCTCATAACAAACTGGGACTGGTCAAATCCATATCCGGCAAGGCATTTTCCTTTACCACTAACACTGTTTTCTTTACAAGTATCTGCACAACTATCTCCGCTTCCCCCTCTGCTAATTGCTCCCCACGTTTCTCCGGAGGCTCTCACAGCTTCTCCCGCCACCGCCTCATCCGATGAAGGCCTGAAATTCAGCACTAACACCACAACCGCCACTACCGCAACCAGCACCACGATGGCCAGGTAGGGCATATGACTTTTTTCTGCCATGATTGAACACCTCTTTTCTCTGTTTTAAAGAAATGAGGAACGTGATGAGCCCCATTTCCATTGAGAAAGTATTTTCCTCGCCTTAATAAACTTTTTGTGCTTTCACCCCCCCCCAGTTAATATTGCTATGGCGGCAACCACCGAAAAATAAGCTCAGAGGAGCCACTGGACACACTGGACAGACGCGGGTAGAGTTTATATAGGGGTGCTTCAGCTAAAATAGTAAGCTCAAAACGAGGTGAGTTTTATGGATAAAACCAAAGGATTGGTGGTATTTCAGGACCAAAAAATTCGGAGAGTTTGGCATAATAACGAATGGCATTTCTCCGTTGTTGATGTTGTAGAAGCTCTTACAGACAGCAATAACCCAAGAAATTATTGGAATATGCTTAAAGCAAGGGAAGCAGAACAGGGGATTGAACTGTACACAATTTGTGTACAATTG
>CAZOPZ010000014.1:1766-25537 GCA_964582035.1 uncultured Methanosarcinales archaeon
AAGTAAAAGACAGAGAATTTGTGGCTCTCCAGTTGTCCCCAATTTGGGTACAACTGAAATTGCCTGCTTCGGATGGGAAATCCTACGAAACGGACTGTGCGAATACTGAAGCGCTCTTCCGCATCATTCAATCTATCCCTTCTAAGAAAGCTGAACCTTTCAAAATTTGGCTCGCCAAAGTAGGCTATGAACGGGTGCAGGAAATCGAAAACCCCGAACTGGCCCAAAACAGGGTGAAAGAGTACTATGAACTGAAAGGCTATCCCAAAGCATGGATTGATAAACGAATCAGAGGAATAGCCATACGACAGGAATTAACGGATGAATGGAAATCACGGGGAGTCCGGGAAGAGAAAGATTTTGCTATCCTGACCAACGAGATCACCAAAGCGACATTTGGCAAGACCGTCGGGGAATACAAGCAATTCAAAGGACTGCAGAGACAAAACCAGAACTTACGGGATCATATGACCGACTGGGAGCTGATTCTGACGATGGTCGGAGAGAAAGCCACAAATGACATCACTGTTGCCAAAGATGCTCAAGAGTTCCCCGAGTTACAGCAAAGTGCCCGAGAGGGTGGAGACATTGCGCAAAACACCCGAAAGGAGCTGGAGCGGAAGATAGGTAAGTCTCTGGTATCAAAAGAAAACGCTTTGCATGTGACGGGAAAGAAGAAAGAAACGAAGGTTTTAGAATGACTCGGTTTTGATATGCTTGTTTCCGGTAATCCTCTCTTCCCATGAAAAAAAACATCGTCCTCATCATCATTTTTTGCACGGTATTGCCCTTTTTCCTGATCTTATTCTCCTACAAAGCCGTGCTCTTTTTTACTCCCTTGACTGAGCCGCAGGAAAAAGCGCTGCAATTTCTGGACGGGGCTCTCGCGGAAATTCCGTATTCCCTTACTCTCGAAGAACGTTCGCATCTGGCAGATGTAGAAAAAGTTATGGCCGGCACCAATGCCATTTTTTATGTGCTCTTAGTCGTTCTCACGCTCCTCCTGACCTATACGCGAAAACAGCCGGACATGCTGAAAAAGCTTTTTCGCTGTGGTGGGATAACAACCATTTCTTTCAGCATCGTTCTGCTGCTCTTCTTTCTTGTCTCTTTTAACTCGTCGTTCACCATTTTCCACCAGCTCTTCTTCCCGCAGGGAAACTGGCAGTTCCCGGAAAGTTCTTTCCTGATCCAGACTTTTCCGCTTTCTTTCTTCACCGCTGCAGCCCGCAACATCTTCTTGGCTCTGCTCGGCTTGGGAAGCCTTTTTATACTTCTCTCTTTTCTCTGGAAGCATGATCGTCCGGGCTGAAGGATTGAAAGCGTGGCTGCTTATTTTGGTGGTCTTCTTAGGTGTTCTTGTCTTGTTCGTCATTATTTTTAATATTCTGATGATGCTCCTGCCCATCATTCTTGTGCTCCTGCTTATGGGTTATTTGTTCCGGAAAATGAACGCCGCCAAGAAAACAGGAAAGAAAAAAGATTTCGTTGATGTCGAATTTAAAGTGAAAAGATGAGATTTTATCATCTCCCAAAACCATGAAGCCGCTCATCCTCATCAATTTTAAAACGTACCGAGAAGCAGTGGGAAAGAACGGTGTATTGTTCGTAAGAAAACTCGCTGCGGTGCGGACGAAGAGATACGACATTGCTCTTTCCCCCTCGCTTTTAACGCTGCCCTTTCTCTCCGTACTGCCTTCATTTCCACTCTTCGCCCAGCATGCCGATCCTTTCGAGCCGGGAGCACATACGGGAAGCATTTCTTTGGAAGAGCTCAAAGAGCTTGGTGTCTGGGGAACGATATTGAATCATTCTGAGAAGAAAGTCCTATTTTCGACGCTAAAAGCCACC
Source organism: uncultured Methanosarcinales archaeon (assembly GCA_964582035.1). Classification (GTDB taxonomy): domain Archaea; phylum Nanobdellota; class Nanobdellia; order Woesearchaeales; family GW2011-AR9; genus JAUYQE01. The sequence continues at coordinate 3,618 of CAZOPZ010000014.1, forward strand.
GTCCGCCGCTGCCAGAAGCTCCATTTGCTCACGGTGCTCTGTGCCGCAACGCTTCCTGAAGCCCAGAAGCTGCTCTCTTTAAAGCCAGACTATCTCGCCTACGAGCCAAAAGAACTCATTGGCGGAAACGTTTCGGTAACAAAAGCGCGGCCCGCAATCATTACTGCAGTTGTAGATATCACCCCGCGAATAAGCCCGAAAACAAAAGTTCTCTGTGGCGCGGGAGTCCACTCAAAAAGTGATGTGCAGCGCGCCGTAGAACTCGGCTGCCAGGGAGTTTTGGTAAGCCATAGCATCGTCCTGGCAAAGAATCCCCAGAAAGCGCTGCAAGGATTGCTTCTTTAATCTTTTGCATCGATAATTTTACTCTCCTGATCGTTTCCCAATATCCGACCAGGCCGCATCGCGAACCATTGCTGCTCTTTCTTCTGCAGTAATGAGCTCCGCAGTATACAGCTCGTTCGCATACTGCGTCACGCAGCTGACATACATGCCATGCGTCCGCCAGCCGCCGATGCCATTGCCACAGTTCTCCGGGGGTGTCGTCTCGCCGGGAAGGCAGGGCACGGGACAGATGAGCAAGCCATCGCAGTCTTCGTCTGCAAAATTTCCGGGAATATCGTATGCCCTACAAGCCCCCGGCGGAAAGCCATCAGAAGTGCTGCCATCGCCTTCGGGCGGGAAATACATATCCTGCTGTTCAGAACTTCCCTCAATTTCATTTCCTGTATCTCCTGCATCATACGCCGGAGGAACATATCCTTCCGGTGGAAAATGGTGCGAGGGAGAAGAACTATCATACTCCACGAGAGCGTCCACCCCGAGAGCTGCATCTGTTTCAGGGAGTTCAGGAGAGTAACCAGCCTCTTCAGCGGGATGCGCTTGATCATAGGGCGTGGCAATCATATCCAAGAATTGCGGCGCATCCGAAAAACGGGGGAGGTCCGGAATCCGGAAATCCCGTGCTGTATCAATGGACAGCCGCTCTTCCTGCCCGGCATCCACCGCTTCCTGCTGGCGTATGCCTGGATAAGAACTTTGAATCGGCTCCTGACAGGCTGCCAAAAGAGCACATAGCCCCGCTGGGGAAATATAGGGATACAGAGAAGATAGCATCTTTTTGAAAGCTGAGGCAGTTCTTATAAAGCTTATGAAATGGCTATTTTATTCACCTCTTACAATATCACTTTTCTGCAAGAGAAATCTATTTAAACAAACCACCTCGACCAGCTTACCATTTATCGCCCATCGAGGGAACATCCATCTCTGATGGATGGGCCCTCTTCTTTCTCTTTTTCCTGAACAAAAAGAAAATTTGCTTCTTTTTCGGCATAAACACGAACATAAAGTGTCATAAAGCCTAAAAATTGAAAATAAGCCCTCTTTGTAAGTATTCTGGAAAGTGTCTTTTTAAAGTTCTTCGTTTGGGCTTCTCTGGAGCATGGCGGCTAAAAGCCATGAATAACCATGATCAACAAAACAACCGGGAGGATGTCTATGGCAATAAAAAAACTCATTTCGGTGGCCGTGTTTATACTCTTCTTGCTCAGCGTGCTGCCCAGCGGATTGGCGTATGACGGCGAGAAAGATGAATTTGAAGAAGGTACAGATAAAGATAATCGTGAAGAGAATATTGTAAAAACAGTGCAACGAGCTCAAGAACGGGTCGAACTTTTCCGTGAGAAGACAGAAGCCCGCTTAGAACAGGCCGAGAAGCATGTGGATCGTGCCGAAGAACAGTTTGCAGAGCGCGCCGAGAAAGCCACGAGTCGAGCTGAAAAAGTCCAAGAGCGGATAGCTGTTCTGCAGGAAAAAGTCGCAGAACGCCGCGAAGCGGCGCAGGAGAAGCTTGCCGATGCAAAAGAGCGATATCACGAAGCGAAAGAACGCTATGAAGAGCAGAAGCAGCGCGTTTCTGAGCTGAAAGACCAGTTCCAAAGATGCCAGAAAGCCGAGGGAACTGAAAATGTTTCTGATGGCTGCAAAAAAGCAGAAGATACCCTCAAAGAGGGCGCGCAAAAGCATCTGCTGAATATATTGACAGTCATGGATCGCACGCTGGAGCGTCTGGAAGAGCGGGTGATGAATACCACCGGCATTGCTGACGAAGACCGGACGGCAGCTTTGGAAAGCATCGCCGCTTTGCAGCAGCGCGTTGCCGAACAAAAAGCAGCTGTTGAAAATAGTACTGTTTCCCAAAAAGAAGCGGTGAAAGCAGCGAAAGAGCTGTGGAACGACATCAAGCGCGAGCAGAAAGCTATCATAGCCTTGCTCGTGCAGGATAAATCTGCAGCGCTTCTTGAAAAGCACCGTGGATTAGAGCGAAGCATGGAAGCAAAGATTGCCAGCATCGAACGGGCTGGCGGCGATGCGACGGAATTGCAAGCGATCCTGGAGCGTTTTAGAACGCAGATTGCCGAGCTAGAAGAAGCGTATGCTGATGCTAAAGCACGCTGGCAGCTGGCCCGCGGCTCAGAAAAGCGCGAAGCCTGGGAAGCCTGGCGGGATGCCCAGAAAGAATTCCGGGATGGCCTGCAAGAATCGCGGGAGATCCTGCGGGAATTTGTCAAGAAGTTTGTCGAGCTGAAGAAAGAGCTTGGTGCGGATGAAATTGGTGAAAGCAACGAGATGGAAGAGACCGCTGGCACTGAAAATGGCACCAGCCCGCCGGGTAATGAAAGCGCGGAAAATGAGACGGCAGCGAATGAGAGCACTGAAACGGGCGAAACTGCAGAGAATGAAACCAGCGACGGAAGTGCGGCAGCAGGAAATGAAACGGCAACGGAAAATGGTTCAGGAGAAGGTGGAGCAAATGAGACCGCTGCATAAACGCATGCTGGCGGTGCTTTCTCTTTTCCTTATTTTTTCGTTATTTGGCTGTGCACGGGAAGTGCCGGAAGATACTATAGAAAGTGCTGCAGACAGCCTGGGAGACGATGCCCAAGAGTTGGAAGAACTGGATGATTTGGCGCAGGAGTTGGATGAAGATCTGCTGAATGAATTGGAAGAATTGGATGGGCTGGGATGAAAATGAAGTTTTTGCAATGCAGTTACTGCTCTGGGTCGCTCAAACTTAAAGCGCCTTCGTCACGACTTATCGATAAAGCACCTTCCAAACCTTCTTGGTATAGCGAGAGTGCGCCAAGCTTATTTGAGGTTGTGACGTGATTAGCTTGGATAAAATATCTTCTTTCATCAGTCTGTTTATGTAGAGTTCCTTTGACGACAATCCGAGAGTTTTTTATTACTGCTTCTTCTAATAGTTTTAGAGTAGAAGCATGATCCTCAAGATAAATTAAGAAGAATGAAATAATCTCTCCATTTCTTCCTTTTTCCACGAACCGAAAACTTGTTTGGGAAGCCATCGGGTCATTGTAACCTATTTCTCCTTCAAGTTCTACATAAGTAAATGAGCGGCGCCAACTATTTGGATGAAGATTAAAATACTCAGTTCTTTTACGCACGTCTTCACATGCTTGTTCTAGTGTCATTCTTCGATATTTAACCATGTTATTTTTCTAAGCTCCCCTGTGTTTTTAGAATTGTCTCCTATAATCTCTCGGAAACTGGAAGAATGCTTGTTCGCCATTAATCTTTAGAAAAGGGATCTTATAAGCCCCATATTCATTTTCCACCCGATCTTTAATGGGAAACGGAACCTCAACGGGTTTGACGAGCCCTTCGCCCAGAGCATCTAATTCTACCCGCCCATGGCTCCCCAGATCAATAGTTTTCAGTCGGTATATGTCTCCTTGTTTCTCATACTGAAATTCTGCAAACAGATGTGAACCCTCTGAAATATCGACACCGAGAAAATAGGTTTTCCCTCTGCGATCAGGACGGATTATATCCATAGATAATTTACAATCTTTTGCCACACCACCATCATAATCGACAACGAGTGTTGTATGATTCACCAAAAGGGGTTGCGCTGATCTTTCCAGCGCCTCTGGATATACACACCGATGCTTAAAGATCCATCTATGTTCTGTCTCGCTGAATAGGAGCATTTCAAGAGTAGCACCAGTATCTAGTCTTAGCTTTATTCCGTATTCAGGTGGTTGGTTTTCTGTTGGCATAGCAACTCCCATAGCAATTTACTCCCTAAAAACCCAGTCATTATCCTGCCAGTAAACGACCGCTCCCCTATACTCCTCACCTTTGTTCCAAAGAGGCGATTGGTAGGCTTGGTTGAGGACGTCAGCCACTTCGTTTGCCGTAGCCTCATTGGTTGCCTGCGGATAGGTTGCTTTAAGCACATATCGCATCCCCTGTTCTCTAGCGTCTTGAGCAAGTGTTACTAACTCTGGTTCGCCTTGCACGTTCTCCATGCCTTCAGTCAATGAAAGCTCTAGCGCTGACGGCGTTTGAGCACATTCTCTTAAAGTTGGTATTTCTGCTTCAATGTCTGTTTTTGGAGCTTCACAATAAAAAAATCCGTACGCTGTTCCAACATTTTGATTGGCATTTGTCATTTTTATCCTCCTCTGTTTCTTTGCGTCTTCCTTTGTTTTATGAATGAAAACTTATCTTTGTATTCTAGAAGAGCACGGACTATATAAATGTTTCGCTTATTTTCTCACTTTAAAGTGGCAACCAAAACTCTGCAAGTCCGTCTCTTCTAAGCACCTTACAAACCTCTGAAAACGAACGCTACCCTATTCTCCCCTTCTGTCCATTTGACCAAAATGTCCCACTTCTCACCAAAACCATTAAATTTATAAAAGATCACTATACTCCAATCATTATATTATTGTGACACTAATGGCCAAGAAAACCACGCCGCAAAAGTCCCTGCAGCCCAAGAGCATCGAAGCGGGCCTGCCTCCACTGCCCAGCCAACAGCCCCAGCTGCCGCCAGAATTGGAAAAGAAGCTGAAAGCCTTGAAGACCAAAGTAGAGTCTTTCAAGAAAAAAGTTCTCGATAAATTTGGCGATTATATTGTGGGCATTACGATTCTCCCGCCGGAAAAGCCCCTGAGCAAAGAGGAGAAAGAAGCGTTAGCGAGTGCAGAACCAGAATCCCGGAAACCGGAAGAAGCCCCAGGAGAAAAGAAAGAGGAGAAGAAAGAGGAACAGATCAACCTGCTGGTTGTCGTTGACGATACTACGTCCCAGAAGATGACCAAGGACGAGCTGCATTACAAATTCTCGACGATCATCAAGCAGATGGCAGAGGAAGTGGACAAACAGCTTGCTCCTAAAAGCATTCTTTTGACTGACCTCTGGCAGAACTGCTATGATGCTAAGTACGACCTGAACCGCTTAATTTCCCTGAGCATGCCGTTGCATGATACGGGCATGCTGGCAGCCATTAAGATTGCCGAGATCCACAAGACCATGATCCTCAAGAAATTTGACAAGTACATTCTCAGTTACGTTTTAGCCGGCTCGTTAACCCAAGGCAAAGCCACGCCTACGTCAGACATCGACGTCTGGATCGTCATTGATGATACCGATGTCAAGAAGATGACCCGCTTTGAGCTGAAAGACAAGCTGCGTGCCATCATCATCGGCATGGGTGCCGAAGCGGGCGAAAGAACGGGCATCAAAAACAAGCTGAACATCCAGGTGTACATCTTAACGGACTTCTGGGAGTCGCTGAAAGAAGCCAATCCCATCATCTTCACGCTGCTGCGGGACGGCGTGCCATTCTATGATCGCGGCATTTTCATGCCCTGGAAGCAGCTCTTGAAAATGGGCCATATCAAGCCCAGCCGGGAAGCTATTGACCTGTTTATGAGCACCGGTGAGCAGAGCTTAAAACGGGTCCAGCGCACGTTAAATGCCATGGGCATGGAAGATACCTATTATGCCATTTTGACGCCCAGCCAGGCCGCTTTGATGTTATACGGCGTTCCGCCGCCCACGCCGCGGGAAACGCCCGACGTGATGGAAGAGATTTTTGTGAAAAAAGAGAAAATGCTCGAGCCGGAATATGTAAAGATCCTTAAGGACAATGTGAAGCTGCGGAAAGATATCGAGCACGGCGAGAAAAAAGAACTGTCCGGCACGGAACTGGATATTTATGTGAAAAACGCGGAGAAATTCCTCAAGCGCATCAGCGAGCTGTTTAAAGAGATTGAAGCGAAGCATGATGAGAAAGGCATTTCCCTGCTTTCTGAAGATGTGATCACTATCCTCCGCGATGTGCTGCGAGCCGAGGGCCTGGAGAAAGTTCCGGAAGGGGAATTGGTGAAGCGGTTTGAAGATGCGCTCATCACTCCCGGAAAATTGCCGGCGCAGCTGCTGCGAGATGCGCAGGACGTCCTGGCAGCGAAGAAGCAGTTTGAGCAGAAAAAATTAGCGAGAGCTGATATAGAAAAAGCCAGGAAAAGCGGCACGGTTCTTATCAAGTTCTTGGTCGAATACCTGCAGCGCAAGCGCGGCAAGGAGCTGGAACGCGCGAAGATCCGCGTCAAGCATGGCAGCAAGTATGGGGAAGTTACTCTGCTTGACAATGTCGCTTTTGTCAATCATGATCTTGATGCCAAAGAGCAGCGTATTGAGAAAGCTCCTCTGCGGGAAAATGGCAGCTTAGGGACTTTGGAGGCGAGCAATCTGGAAGAATATGAGAAAGCTTTGGCACAGACAAAATTGCCCCGTCGGGCTTTCATCAAAGAGCCGATATTTGAAGACCTGAAGCGGATCTTTGGGAGAGACGTGGAAGTATTGGTGTATGGATAATACCGATTGGTTGCTTTCTTCTGGCATTGCGCATTTTCTGCAAGAACCTTTTTATTGTAGCTATCGATTTCTCCCTGCAAGCTCCCGTAGTATAGCTTGGATTACTGCGTCTCGAAGAAAAGTGGCGCAGATCCAAAGAGTATACGGCCCTCCGGCACAAGCTTTTGAGCTCGCTACGCTCGTCAAAAGCTTGGATCAAAATCCGCTCAAGTGAGGTTTCGTTTTACTCAACCTCACGATGAACGGGCAGAAAGATGAAATGTACCATCTTTGGGGAGAGGCTGTGACCAGGGTTCAAATCCCTGCGGGAGCGTTTCGTTACTGTCTCGAAGCCGATCGCTATTCTCTTCTTGGTATGTGCATAGCATCTTCAAAATTTTCGACATGATAATCGCAGAGCGACATCTCCGTAGGAGCCATCCCTCTGTCGCTCTCGTTGAGATTATCGAAAGAATTTTGACTTTATGATGCTATGCACATACTCTTCTTGCATAATTTTATAAAAAAGAGCTTCATTTACCAGAATAATGGGCTCGTGGTCTAGCGGCTACGCAGAAGATGCGCCGTACAGGACGTCGCCTTCACACAACCCTTTGCGCTCGCTACGCTCGGCAAATGGTTGATCGAAATCCACTCAGGTGGGGTCTGCCTTTCGGTCAACCCCACGATATACGGATGTGGAGAAGAACATGCTAAGAGGGGTCTGAGAACGGCGGAGATCAAGGGTTCGAATCCCTTCGGGCCCATCATTCAAATAATGGGAATCAAAGATTTCCTGCAGGAATTGAAAGCTCTTCACTTGCCTATAGATGAGTATGCGATATTTGGCAGCGGCCCTTTAGCTATCCGGGGGATCCGCGACTGTAATGATCTGGATATCATGGTCAGTGCCCGCCTCTGGGAAGAGCTGTATATACAGTATGCCCCAGCAGGGAAAAAAATAGAGGTGGGGCGCATCGAACTCTGGCGTGATTGGATGCCTTGGTTTTCATCAGCTGAAGTTGATGAGATTATTGCGAGTGCGGAGCGCATTGATAATCTTCCTTTCGCACCGTTGCCGTACGTCATTGAGCTTAAAAAGCGCATGGGGCGGGAAAAAGATCAACAGGATTTGGCGCTGATTGATAAATACCTGAAAAGTTCCCCTAGTGAAGCACCGTAAGAACTTTTGAAAAATGGATATGGTCTCAGTTTCCTCTCATCATCTGCCCTCTTTCCAACAGCTCCGCAGCGAATACCAGAACTGCCAGCGCTGCGGCTTGTGCAAAACCAGAACGCAAGTAGTCTTTGGCTCCGGCAATGAAAAAGCAGAGATTCTTCTGATCGGCGAAGGGCCAGGCGCCGAGGAAGACAAGCAAGGCATCCCCTTCTGCGGCATGTCCGGAAAAGTGCTGGATCAGCTCTTGGCAGGAGCAGGATTGCAGAGGGAAGATATTTTCATTACGAATACGGTGCTCTGCCGGCCGCCAAATAATCGCAATCCGGAAAAAGAAGAAATCGAGCAGTGCCGCGAGCGTTTAGACCAGCTCATAGCCATCCTGCAGCCGAAAGTTATCGTCACCATCGGCAATTTTGCGACGCAAAGAATTCTGGGAAAGGCCGGCATAACAGCACTGCGCGGCAAAGTTTTTACGAAAGTGCTCGCCGGCAGAGAAATCACCATTGTTCCAACCATCCATCCGGCGAACTATCTTTACTCTGGCAGGAATCCGGAACTCTTTGCGAAAATGCAGCAGGATTTTCGGATGGCCGTTGCACATGTGCAGAGCAAGAAAGAACAGAAACGGTTAGGGGAGTTTTGAACAGCAGTGCGTCGGGCGAGAATCTGTATTCTTGAGGAACGATATTCTCTTAAATTGAACCCGAGTTTCATATTTCTATGGATCCCAAGTGGAAGAAAGAAGGAGAAGAAATAAATGCCCGATGGCGGCTTCTGGAAGCGCTGCTCGTGACTGCGGGAACTCGGCTGCCGACTATAAAAGAGTTCATCTTAAGTGAAGTCGTCAATGGTGCTATCGCGGCCGTTGGTGGAGAGGCTGGGAAAGTGACGTATAAAGATCGCCACCTCTTTTCCGAAAACATTGAACATGATTTATGGAAGTATTTTACAGAAGAGATGCAGCTCCATGCCAAACACAAAATAACTCCCACAGTTCAAACAGCTTTAGAGAAAATGTGCGAGCCACACTCCGTCCATTGCCCGCCAGATAGGCCCTATCCGACGACAGAACTGTACACTTTCTTTCGAGGAACCCCTTTGGGTGGTGGCATCTGTCACGTTAGGGGACAATCGATATTCTCCCTTCCGTACGACGTTGTGATGGGCGTTCGAGAAAGTATCATTCCTGCGCTTCCGAAAACCCAGCGGAAAGATGTTCTTGCCATCGGCACTGCGATGCAGCCTTTCGTTGCCGATGATTTAGCATTTATATACCAGACGTACCATTGGTAAATGTTAACAAAAATGATGCGGAGGAAATTGTGCTCTGTTGCATAATTCCTAACTTTCTATAGTTGGTCTTCAATAAAAACTGGGCCTTTCCATTTCTTCAAGAAGATCAAGAGCTCTCCTCTGGCACGCTTCTGAGCCGTAGGTTCTGGCCATTTTTCCGTACCACTGTATGTCTTTATCACTTCTGCTAGCTCCACGAGTATAGTTCTCGACCAGCCTAAGAATCTCTTCATCATTCAGGGAGCGTTGGTAGAATTCTTTGGCGAGCACTGTGGCAAGTTCGGCTTCATGGGAAATATCGCTTGTTAAAAGATTTTGAAAAATTTCATCTTTGAGGGCAGTCGACGTTGAATACGTTCTGGTAAGGTCACAGGCGAGATAAAAATAATCACTATTTGAAGCTCTTAAAATAAAATTTCCCCGCGGAGATTTTTCAAGGCACCAAGCACTTATGGCGTTGATGGGCTCTTCAGGAATCTCTTTTTCCCCGAACTGCAGCACTTTTTTCAGCATGTAACAAAGGGATTTTCTTTCAGTGAAAATACAGTGCAATTCCCAACCCGTTTTTGTTCGCTTTTTTTCCTCTAACTCTTTTATGTCTGAGAAAATTTCCTGAACAAGACCAACGAGTCCTTTCGGTTCAGCCATTGCTCCTTCTTTTGCCAATATGCTTTTTATTCTTTTCTCTACTGTGGACTAGAGAGTAACGCCCCGTGAAGAAAAAGCATTTAAATGACCCGGTATTTCATTCTGCATGCAAAGAAAGTGGTTTAAAGAGGTTTGTTCATGCACCAAAGAATTTTCATGTTATTTTTTCTGCTCGCTCTTTTCTTTCTGGTTGGCTGCGTTTCGAAAACGGAACAGCCAGCTCTCCCTGAAAATGATTCTCTTCTTTCTGAAGAAGAGTTGTCTCTTCCGAACGAAACAAATGAACTTATACCTGCTTCTCTTCCTGCCGGCGCTTGTACTCCCGGCTGGGCCTGCATCAGCGGACAACTCAAAGCGTATCGGACAGAGAATTGCACGTTTGTCCAGCGACGGGAATGCCCACTGGGCTGCCAGAACGATACCTGCCGCGCTTCATCTGTCTGTGAACAAGGCTTTAAGTGCCTTGACGAACGGCGAGTCGGCTATCAAACCCTGGTCTGCACGTGGGATCATGTGAAAGAATGTCCGGCGGGCTGTGTGAACGGCGATTGCCTGCCGGAAAATGCGACGGTGCAAAATGCTACGGAAACACCGGCGCTCCAGCAGCCAGAGGAAGCTCCCGCACCTCCACCAGACACCAGCAAATCGTTGCGGCCGGGAGAGCAGGCTATTGTAGAGAATGATGGAGAAGAATATGTTCTGGAGATTTATATCCTGGAAGAAGGTCGCGTGCGCTTGTCGCTGGATGGGGCAAAAAGCGACTGGCTGGAAGAAGGGAATAGCTTCACTGCCCGGGGCATTACGGTAACGGTCAAAGAAATTCTCTTCCAGTCGTATGGCGGCGGCACGCGGGAGATACGATATACTATTACATAGGATATCTTCCAAATCAAGAGAACTGCGGGTGAAAAAATCCCCGCGATTTTCGATTATCCCTCGGGAAGAGTGAGAAATGTTTTAATAGTTATTTGTTTTTCTAATGCTATAGTTTGTGGGCAGTTCGGTTGTCCTGAAAAGGATGCAACCATAGCAGCCTCTGTCCAGTACTCGCCATCACTCCGGTGGCTGGACTATAACTCACCGGACGAAACCTGTGCTGGTTACCGCTTGCGTATGGGGCGAAGAAGATCACCTGTAAAACACGCTGAGAGGTTAAGTTTGTATCGGCCTGTGTTTCAGGCACTTTTTCACCGAGTCCAGAATAAGAAGAGAAAAGAGAGTTGAGTGTAGAGTTGAAAGTAGAAAAGAGAATTGATGGTGTACAGTAATGGCAAAGCAAAAAAGAGGTAAGAAATCTTCTCGGAAACCAATGCGCAAAGCTTCGCGAAAGCCCTCTTCCCGAAGAGGCGGGCGGCATGCTAGCAACAAAAGCAAGGCGTCAAAAGTGCGGAAGCTCGTCCGTCTGGCAAAGCGGCGGCGCCTGAAAAAATCGTCCAAGAAAGCAGGAAGGAAAAAGAAGAGATAAACAAAGAATAATCCTGCTGAAACAAGAAAAAAGAAAAAAAAGGTGAAATATCATGAAAATTGATATGCAGAAATTTTCTTTAGCAGCGGCCGCAACCATGGGCATTGTCTACGTCGTGTGCGCCGCTTTTGTGGCGTTGTGGCCAGCAGTGGCCATGCAGCTCTTTGGCTGGTTAATGCACTTGGTCAATGTTGATAAGTTTGCTGGTGATGTCGGAATAACCACTGTTGGATTTGTTGTCGGCTTACTGCAAGCGGTTGTCTATACGTACGTTGGCGCACTGCTCTTTGTCTGGCTGCATAATAAGTTTTTGAAAAGGTAGCTTCAGAAGCTCCTTTTTTTCTTCCTATCCTTTAATTTTTCTTAAAAAGATGCACAATGTTTTTATAATCAGACTCCCAACTTCTCTTTGCATGGCAGAGACCAATGGAGCTTCAAAAACTCTCACTCTCGAAGGCGTCTGCATTTTCCATTCTGAAACGGGAACCGAAGGTGGCTTTTGGGCTTTTGAAGATGCGCGGTTCAACACGCCCAATACGACTCAATACGCTTGTAAAAGATGCAGTACTCTCTGGGATAAAAAAAGGAATCCCTCCGGTCCGAGACCTCTCTCTCAATCTTCTTTGGAGGATTTGGCGGGGGCGTTGAAAGAGCTGGGTAGGAGTCTTCCCTCACCGTGCTCGCCGGGCGAACATGATTTTGAGCTTTGGCCCCCTTTTTTTTCATCTTACGAAGGGCTGCATGTCCTTGAAGATGGCGACCACTTGACTATTTACAACCCTAAAAACAGAGATGAAGTAGTGTGGTCTGGCACCATCGCCCTGCAGCCATACCATTTGTTTACTGAGAGTGCTTTTGGCTGGTGGATTCATGCTGATCAGCGAGGCATAGATCGCAATGCCTGGGCGAAGTACTTTTTCGAAGAATATCCAGCAAAGCTCTTGCCAACACCGAAGAAAGCTGAGGAAAGAATAGAATAAACTGTAGTCTGAAGCAACTCTCCGTCTAAGAACCCCCCGTTATTGTCCTTTCCAGATTCTCTTCTGCCTGCTGTTCATATTTCTCCCGAAAGAAATCCGTGCAATAGATGCGGGGTCGCCAAGCCAGGAAACGGCTCAGCATCGCTTTCCTTCCCGCATAAAACAGCTCATCCGGCACCTGCGTAAATTCTTCCCGGATATTCCGGCTATTTTGAGCAAATTCTTCCCATGGCAGCCCTAAGCTGGAAAGGTCGATGTCCCAAATAAGCCGGGCATCGTCCGTGCCGGGGCGGACCACGTACTGCGTTGTGACAATCAGTTCGTAAACCCGGAGCCGGTCCAAGGCATCCAAGCCGACACGCTCTCCAAAAGCCCTAGCCGCTTCTGCACTATTTATCTCATTTTCCGGGTTTCCCGGCTCGTACACTATATCATGGAACCAGAGTGCAAGCTGAACAATATCAGGCTTCTTTGCAAGATGCTGGGCAGTTCCAAACTCTTTCAGGCAATGCGCAATGTGGTCAAGGGTATGGTAATGCCGGTGCGGTTCGCCGTAGCGCTGCTGCAAGTCTTGGAGAGTCTGCTTGGCTTCTTCCTGCGGAACATGCAGGCGATCGCAAAGATCGTTCCAGTTGGCGCGGAGTTGTTCCGGTATCATTTTTCTACTTCCTTCATTTCTTCCTAAAAATATATAAAACTAATGCATTTTCATTCTCCCATGGATGCCCCGCAGCTCATCAAAAAGTACCTTGACTTCTTCAAGAGCAAAAAGCATGCCATCATCCCTTCTGCTTCTCTCATCCCCGCCAATGATGCATCCGTTCTTTTCAATACCGCCGGCATGCAGCCGTTAGTCCCCTATCTGATGAGAACCCCCCATCCTTTGGGAAAGCGCTTGGCGAATGTGCAAAAATGCCTGCGCACCGTGGATTTTGAGAATATTGGCGATAACACCCATCACACCTTTTTCCAGATGCTCGGCAACTGGAGCTTAGGTGATTATTTCAAGAAAGAAGCCATCAGCTGGAGCCTGGAGTTCCTGACAGCAAAAAAATGGCTGAACATCCCGCTGAAAAAGCTGGCCGTAACAGTCTATCAGGGTGATGCTTTTGTTCCCCGGGATGAAGAGTCGTATGCCTTCTGGCGAAGTTTAGGCATTCCAGAAGAGCGTATTGCCTTCGTCGGCAAAGACAATTTCTGGATCGCCGGCGAAACCGGCCCTTGCGGCCCCAGCTCGGAAATGTTCTACTGGACCGGCGAAAAAGCAGCGCCCAAGAAATTTGATCCGGCAGACAACCGCTGGGTGGAGATATGGAACGATGTGTTCATGGCGTATGACAAACGGGCAAATGGAACCGTCGCTCCGTTGAAACAACAGAACGTCGACACCGGCATGGGCTTGGAACGGACGTTAGCGATGCTCACTGGCCAGAAGAGTGCCTATGAGACCGATCTCTTCCAGCCCATCATCAAGAAGATTGAGGAGCTGAGCAAGAAAAAATATGCAAAAGAAATCCGTGCCATGCGCATCATTGCCGACCATATCCGTGCTGCCACATTTATTCTCGGCGATGAGCAGGCGGTGCTGCCGTCCAACATGGACCGCGGCTATGTGCTGCGCCGGCTTATCCGCAGAGTGGTCCGCTATGGAAAACTGCTCGGGATCACCCAGCATTTCACGAGAGCTTTAGCAGAGATAGTCGTGCAGCAGTATGGCGATCTCTATGCGGAGTTAGAAAAAAATAAAGCACGCATTTATGCTGAACTGCAGAAAGAGGAAGAGAAGTTCGAGCAGACGCTAGATAGAGGATTGCGGGAGTTTGAGAAGATGGCTGCACAGGGCAATCTCAGTGGCAAAGATGCCTTCTTGCTCTTCCAGTCCTATGGCTTTCCGTTGGAGATGACGGAAGAATTGGCTGCGGAGAAAAAGATAACCATCGATGTCAAGAGCTTCCTGCAGGAATATGAGAGGCACCAGCAGCTTTCCCGCGTGGGAGCGGAGCAGAAATTCAAAGGGGGCTTGGCGGATACGTCGGAGATTGTCGTGCGCATGCACACGGCGACGCATCTGCTGAACGAAGCCTTGCGCCGGATGCTTTCCAAAGACATCCACCAGCGCGGCAGCAATATCACGGCAGAACGGCTGCGGTTTGACTTTAATTTCCCCAGAAAACTCACGCCGGAAGAGGTGAAACGAGTAGAAGACGAAGTCAATCGTGTTATAACCCTCAATCTTCCCGTCGTGCGGAAAGAGATGGCGTACAAAGATGCATTAAAGATGGGAGCAGAAGCGGAATTCGGGCAGAAATATCCGGAGCGCGTTTCTGTCTATATTGTGGGCGATTATTCGCAGGAGCTCTGCGGCGGGCCGCACGTCAAGAGCACCAAAGAAATCGGGCGTTTCAAGATAGTCAAAGAAGAAGCATGTGCTGCGGGCGTGAGAAGGATTAAAGCGGTCGTTGAAGAGAGGTGAGAGATATGTCGATACTTTGTACAAATAATTATCCACTTGCCTAAAAAGATACACACTCTACCCATGACCTACACTTTCCTCGACCATACGGCGGACGTTCTCTTCCAGGCAGAAGGGAAAACGCTCGAAGAGCTCTTCGCCCAGTGTGCTCTAGCAGTCGAAGATACGCAAGTTAACGTCAAAAAAATAAAGCCGAAAAAAACGGTAAAAATTGCCCTGGAAAACCAGACGCTCGAAAAGCTGCTCTTTGATTTCCTTGATGAGCTGCTGTTCTACAAAGATGCCGAGCAGTTGCTCTTCAGCGAGTTCGCCATAAAAATACAGGAAAAAGAGGGGAAGTATCTGCTGTCGTGTGCCGCTTCTGGAGAGAAGCTGGATGTGGAGAAGCACGAGCCAAAAGTTGACATAAAAGCGATCACCATGCACCTCTTCGAAATCAAGAAGACCAAGAAAGGCTGGTGGGCGCAGGTGCTGGTGGACATATAGGAAAAATATGCTTTTTAGTAATATTTTTATAGGTGACTTCTTTCTTCTCCTCCATGCAAAAAAGAGGGCTGTTTATTCTTTTGCTGCTCGGGCTGGCTCTCTTCCTCATTGCCTGCCAGGAGCCTCTGTACGGCGAAGCGCTGAAAGTTCCTCCTGCTTCTTTAGGGAACCAACAAGAGCAGGTTCAGCGGGAAGCCATCCAGCGCTTCGGCTCGGGAACTCAGGTAACCGTAGATAGCCAGGGAAAGCCCGCTCTGGTGCTGGGAAAGCTGGCTATAAAGACAAAGAAAGTTGCCACGATTACGGAAAAGACGCTTCCTCTGGCGACTGCCGATTTCCTGGCGAAGTACAAGCGCTTCTTCCGCATCAGCCCACAGGACTTAAAACCAGCCCGGCAGTGGTGCGATACGCCGCTGTATCCGGGAAAGAAAGAAGGCATCTGCAGCATCTTCTACCAGCAACAGTATAGAGGGATCCCGGTGTATCAGAGCCTGGTCGGCATAACCACAAATGGTGGAAACGTTGTGCTCGTCCAGAATAAATATTACTCAGGGATTTCTGTTCCGACCACGCCTACGCTACGGCAAGCGAAAGCCATCGAGATCGCCCAGCAGCATCTTGAAGAAACTGTGCAGCCTTTGCACGTTTCTCTCGTTATTTATCCGGAAGAAAAAGAAGAGAAAATACGCTTTTACCTTGCCTATCAAATTGCTATGCCCCCGGTTTGGAAAGGACCAATGAATGTTACGGAGCATGACCGGAATGTTCCGGCCGCACTAACATACTTCATTGATGCGCACACGGGGAATGTCATTGCTTATCATAACAGGATTCGTGCGCAGGTCGAAGGAACGGTCCAAGGCATGATCTTTCCTAACCATCGCTTACAGGAAAAAGAAAGCAGGCTTTTCGCTCATGAGACGGTGATTGCGGGAACAGTGGAAGCGGTTACCAATAGCACGGGCACCTATTCCGCTGCAACAACTCCGGATACTGCAGTGGGCATAACGACTCAGGCGAATGGGCCTTTCGTGAGCGTCGTAAACCGGCAGCAGGAATTGTCACGCTACACTGCCCAGGGCTGGTCCCCGAGCATCCACAACATTGAATGGCGCAACCATGATCTCTCCTACGAGCAGGAAGAGTCCAATGCGTTTTATCACGCAAACATCATCCATGATTTTGTCACGAAAAGCGACCCTTTTGACGTTCACGAGATGGATTATCCTCTTGAAGTAGCGGTTGAAGAAGGGCGTGCCAACGGGGCGCAGTGCAATGCGTATTCCTGGTGCGATCCTTGGAATGCTCCGGGGGACGCGCAACGCTCCGGGGTTGCTTTCTTCGGTCCGGGAGACCGGTGCGACAGCATTGCGCTTTCTGCGGACGTGGTGTATCATGAGTATACGCACAGTATCGTCTGCAATATCTATCCCGAAGGGCTCTTTCCATATTGGGATGAATCTGGAGGCCTGAATGAAGCGCTGGCGGACTATTTTGGAGCAACCATCCCTGACGATTCCTGCATGTCGGACTACTTCTTTCGGGAAGAGTTCATTGAAAAAATCCGTGCTTCCTGGCCGGATGCTCCGTTAGTAAAGCTCTGGCCCTGCCTGCGCAATCTGGACAATGACAAGACGTATCCGAAAGATTACAATCCGGAGCCCCATGATGCGAGCGAAGTCTTCTCTGCTTCCCTCTGGGATCTGCGGGAAAGCCTCGGCGCTCCGTTGACAGATGAGCTGGTCATCAGGACGATGAAACTGCTGCCCTTCCGCTTCAAAGAGTTTCTCGACGGCATGCTGGTTATCGACGATGACAATGCCAACCTGAATGACGGCACGCCCCATAGCAGGCAGATCTGCCAGGCATTTTCCCAGCATGGCTTGTCGACAAGAAGCTGTTCTGGCCAGCTGGAAGAGCCCTTAGTGCAGCTGGTAAAGCCGGAAGAAGGCAGCGTGACTTTGGGAAAAGATCGCGTAACAATTTATGGCACAGTCTTGGCAGAAAGCGGAACAGCTTTCCAGAGCTATGCGGTGGACTATGCGCCTGCGGGGACTGAAGAATGGTCTGCAGCAGGAATCACGCTCACGCTTTCCGGAGCGCACCCGGCAGCGTATAATGAGCCGATCGCTACGGCCAATCTTGATGCGGCAGGATTCCAAGGAAAATATGTGCTTCGCCTGCGCGCGATAGATACGAGTGGAAAAACTCAAGAAGTACGGGTCATCGTTTCCATCTTCAAGAACGGCTGGCCGTCGTTCCAAAATCGCTGGATTTATGGCAACCAAATCCTCGTGACCGATTTTGAAGGTGATGGCTTTTTTGAAACCGTCCTTACGGACCATAGCAGCATATGGCCTGCTGCTTTTAACCTGCAGGTCGCTTATAATGCAGAGGGAGAAGCAGTTCTGGGATTTGTCAGCTCGCAGTATGAACGGCAGTTCTTGAGTGCAGCAGACATCGATAATGATGGCATCGTGGAACTGGTCTCCCAAGCCTGGGAATGGACTTCTGAACAGAATAAACTCCTTATTTTTGATCCCTACGAAGAATACTGGCGTGACGAAGGCGGAATTCCCTTTTTCTTTTTCAGAACCCGTGTCGTTCTGGAAGATGCAGGGAAAGAGGGCTGCCGGCCCACCCTTGCGGATCTCGATGGTGACGGCATGATGGAGATAGCCATGCGCACCAAGAACAAAATCTGGCTGTTCCGGCAGGACGGCTCTTTGGTAGATGGCTGGCCGAAAGACACTCTGCCGTCCAGTTCTTACTGCCCAAATGGCAATTCCCTGGTGGCGGTTGCCGATCTGGACACTGATGGGATTGAGGATCTTATTGTTGCTGAAGAGTCCGTTGAAAAAGAAGCAGAAGAAGTAGTGATAGAGGAAGCTGAAAGCTCTTCTTCCTCGGGGGGGTCTGGCGGTGGTGGCTCTGGTGGGAATGCGTCAGAAGGTATAGACGAAGAGGACACAGAAGAGATGGCAGAAGAGCCCGCAGAAACTCTCTTGGTCCATGCCTGGCATGGCGATGGTTCGCCGGTTGCCGGATGGCCGGTTCAGCTCGCAACATCTGCCATCCGTACTCTCCTGGTGGCTGAAACAAATGTCTGGGAAGAAAAGTTCCGCGAGAGGATGCCCATACAAACCCGCCAGGCGGAAGGCCTCTCAACTCCTATTCCCCGCACAAATGTAATCGTTGGTGGTGATAAAACGTTTGTGCTCCGCTCTTCAGGCGAAATCATTTCCGAATTTTACGGGCCATGGAACTTCCTGGTGGGGAATGTTGACGGAAAGCTCCGGCTTCTGGACAGTTCGGGGATGTATGAGGACGAAGGGCAATTTATTGCTCAATACCAGCGAGCGGAAAATGAATGGTTATATAATCCCCATGTTGCCGATAGCGATGGAGATGGCACCGCAGAAGTTTTGCTCATCAAATATCACCAGCTGGAGGAATGGATCTCTGCAATAGCAGGAATAGTTGCCTATGGCAAAGACGGCCTCGAGAAACAGCGCTGGAGCATCCCGGATACTTGGAAAGCGGAGTCTTTCATCGTTGACGATATCAATGCCGACAAAAAAGCAGACATCATTTTCCCGATGGAAAAAGGCCTCATTTTCCTGCCGCTGGAAGGGTCCGCTGACGACATCCAATGGGGGCAGAAAGGCATAGATAACCGGCAGACGAACGTTGTTAAGTATAAAGCGCCTTTGCTGCGGGAAGTGGAGCGACCAGTTGTGCAGGAAGGGGTGCAAAGGGAAGTGAGGAGAAGATAACGAATTGCTTATTCCGCCGGCGCAACAGAGCTTTTGGTTTTTCCTACCCGATACCAGCCATCACGGCTAAAACTATTTTCTGATAAGAATTGTTCAACGGCTGTAACAGGAATATCACCACAATATTTTCCGTCTGTCATATAAACAGTTGCCCGCAATCTCCCTTTCGCGCATAAGTCCTGAACAGAGCGTTCGCGGCCATAGCCAAAGATTTCTGCAAATTCTTTGATGGTAAAAGTCTCTTCTTGCCAGGCCCCAACTTTTCTGCGTGCCACCTCATCAACGGCCATGCTGTCCAAAACAAGAGAAGAGACATAGAGTTTGCCATCTTTGCCGGTTACGCCACGGCCACTCTCTTGCAGGAGGCTCTGAATGAAATCTGCATCAATGCCATCTCTATAAGCAATTCCCTTTGCCTGAAGCCCTTCTCGCATCAGTTGTGCGGCTTCTTTAAGGCCATATAGTATCACCATCCCCCCACCCAGCTGTTCTCTTGCAAAATCCTGTAAAGAAGAAAGGTTAACATATCGCGCTTGGGCATTTCTGGTCGCAGTTTCATCTTTTCTGGTTTTTAATGGTCCTCCTTTTGCATCGATAAGCTTGCAGGTATAAAAAGCAGAAGGATTATAGTCCAAAAGAGCAGCCGCGTCTCGGAGAGGAATTTCATCAACAGCACCAAAAACATCTTCAATCGTCTGATACGGCCTTCGTAGTTCCTCATCACCGGGCACTGCACGGCCACGGCTTCTGGCAAAGTCTCGCAGCGACTGCAGACTGAGATATAAGAACCCCCGTTTTTTGCCCGGAGAGACTTTTCTGGTCACTTGAAGAGTTCCTTCATTAATAAATTCGTAGATCGCAGCTACTGATTGATACCCCGTCAACTCTTTAACAACGGGATCAGAAATATGCACATGGCCTTTCGGCACTTTGCTGCGCAGCCGGGATAAGAGTGGCCCTTTTCCACGCACTTCCACAAAATCACTTAGCGATGTCTTTCGGACATAAATACGGTCTTTGCCGATAGCAGTATCAAATACTTTTTGCGCTTCAATTGGTCCGCCATATAATGACAAGTGCGGGCGCAGAGAAGACCGCTTCAGGCCTGTAATTTCATACACCTCGGAATCGGTTGCGGGTATATATCCCTCCGGCACTCCTTTTGCGGTATTTTCCCCCGCGGGAAGAATGTCATTCCCTTTCTTTTCCGTTACAAGTTCCCGCAGATCACTCACCACCCACTGCACGTTCGCTTCTTGCAAAGCTTCTGGCACCGCTTCCCGAAGATCGTTCAAGAGCTCTTCCAGCTTTTCTGGATGGCATTTTGGATTAATCGAGAGCAGGATGTAGCTTTGCAGCTCATGCCCCCGGTAGGTCTTACGATTTACTTTGTTCTGTTCGAGAACATCTTCAACATGAGCTCGCACTCCTTCCGCGAGCCCTTCCTTTTTTCCGACAGGAACGGGCAAACTCAGCAAGTATGCTTCTTCACCCATGTATACAATCATGCGGAGCGCAATCTCTACCGGCAGTAAATCTTCAATAGCTTTCTTTCTTTCTAAGGCAGCATCATACGCTGGTTTTAAAGAAGAGGCAATTTCTGGATGATCCTTATTTGTTTCATAAACACCGATAAGTTGCTCATCCCGTGCAGCCGTGCTCTTCCAGCCTGCCATCGCCTCGCTGCGTTCCTGCAGCTGCTGGGCATTTGCTTCCATCTGTGACCAGTAGAGGTCTTCAGCAGAAAGAGCTTGCTTTTGCTCGGCAACTGCAGCCTGATGCTGTTCTTTGATGCGCTGAAGCGCTTGCTGCAAGTGCTCTTCTTGCTGTGTAAAAGTAGCAATGCGCTGCCGTCGCTCCGCTTCCTGAGCGGTATTTTCCCGTAAGCGTGCTTCTAATGTTTTCGGCATATTAGGGAGTACTTTTAAGTAGTATTTAAAAACATTTCGGGGGAAATGAATAAAAAATGCTCAAGATAAAAAAAACTCTTTCTCTCTTGCCGTGGAAATTTTTTGAAGAGGCGTTCAACTCTTCTTGAACGCCGCAGCCATATCGATCAGTTCCACGTGCCCCAGGAACACGCCCCGGCAGCAATAGCGATCCAATCCCAGCGCATCTAACGCTTTCTTGGCGCTTTCGCCTTTCTCCAGGCGCTCTTTATATTCTTCCCAGAGATGGGCAACAGGCTTGCCACATGAAAAACAGCGTATAGGTATAATCATTTTTGTTTCCTCATCGGTATGATTTTTGTCGTTTTGCTCTCGCTTTGGAATCATTCGGCTTGCGGACTTCCTTTCGCCGCACGTCAGCGACAAGCAGCAATCTATCGTACTCGTCGAAGACTTTTTTCAGCTTGCTGTCCTGCACCACCAGGGCCCGGGCCATGGCTAAGCGCACGGCATCAGCCTGCCCATTCACTCCGCCCCCGCGGACTGAAACGGCAATATCCAGATTTTTCGCACTATCGCCCGCGAGCAGCAACGGCTCGCTGATGCGCAAGCGGAGCAAAGGATTGCTATAATTTTCTAGATACTGGCCATTGATGGTCACGATGCCTTTTCCTTCGCGGAGCGTTGCTCGGGCAATGGCTTGCTTCCTTTTCCCGGGCATGTGAATGTTCTTTTTCATGGTTGTTTCCAGCCGAGTTTTGTACAGATCTCTCCCATGGTGATGAACTTCAAGTTCGGCAGCTTCTGCGCAGATGCTCCCGGAACCGTAAGCAGCTCTTTTCCGGCAAAAGCTTCCGGCACTCCCCGATGGCACATGATCCTTTTAAAAGCTTCTTTTCCCCGGGCCTGCTTCCAGGGCAGCATGCCGCGGATGCTTCTGCGGACCGCCCGCTTCGTCGATGATCACCAGCTCGATCGGATTGCCGCCCAAGCCCTTGGTCGCATACGGCGCCGGCACCCGGCCGGCATTGAGCATCTCGGCCGCGACGCGCGACGACGCCTAC
>CAZOPZ010000014.1:25547-25766 GCA_964582035.1 uncultured Methanosarcinales archaeon
GGAGGATCTGGCGCTTTTCGTCGGGTGCGCCTTTCTTTCCCGGCGCTGCTTTTCCCGGGCCACGATAAGGACTTTCTGGCCGCTGATGACAATTTTTTCAGAGTTGACGACATGCACGTCTTCGCCGAGCAGGGCATCTTTTGCTACCCGTGATGCCAGCCGTCCTAAGATCATTCCGTCGCCGTTATAGATTTTCATGGTTTCCTTGTTTTTTTTAAT
>CAZOPZ010000015.1:0-14305 GCA_964582035.1 uncultured Methanosarcinales archaeon
GAAGATCTTTGGCAAAGCGAAAGAAAAGCAGGTGGGGTTGGGGAGCTTTTTGTGACTCCCTACTCCATCACCGCTTCCGCATGCGGCACCTTCTGCACATAAAGAATGCTTCGCTCGTCGACCAAGCCCCGTTCCACGCCCAGGTGCACCGCTTCTTTTCCCGTCAGGTGCACATAACGGGCTTCGGGAAAAAGCTTCTCTACGTCTGCCTTTTCCATCTCTTCTCCTTTATAGAAAGAATTTGTCAAATCGAGCTGCACGTTTCCGTCCGTAAAGACCTTGCCGAAGACCGCTTTGTCCGTTACCACCAGCAGCAGCCCCCGCGGCGTTTCTTTTTTAGCCACAATAAAAGCCATAGAAAACTCCCCCTCTCTTTTTCCTCACAGCTTCTTTACCGGCCGCTTTGCTCCACAGGCCTGGCACCGCAAAAACGTAATCCCTTTCTCTTCCAAAAGCTGCGTGTCCGGCTTGCTGCATTCCGAGCAATATACGAAGTCGCTGGCATACTTCTTGATTTTGTTGTTAATGATCGAAGCTGGGATTTTTGCTCCAAAAATGGCCAATTCCCCTGAGAACTTTCCCGGGGTAGCCAGCTCCCGAAGCAGGTATTTGAGCAGATGCTGCGGTTCTCGTCCCAGATCTTTGGCAATTTTTTTTATGTTGCTTAAGATGGTCTTATTCCCTTCCAGATGGCCACGCACTTTCTCCAGAACAAACCGTTCCGAGCCTCCCAGCTGTTCGGGCAGCTCTTCTTCCGCTTTCCTGAGGAGCGCTTCATAATCGTCCATAGTGCTTTTTCCGCCTTTTTCTTTATAAAGGTTGAGGAGGAAAAGGTGTACTGCGGAGAAAGGTTTAAATAGATTTTATCATTTAAACAGCGAAATAAAAAGAGGTGCTACCCATGCCAGCTTTAGAATTAGCCGAAGTCATTCTTGCCGTAATCATCGGAACGCTTTTTGCCATTGTGTATTCGTTGCGCGTCCTCATCCTCCTGGAACGCCGCGTAGCGTCTATGGAAGCTAATATCCAGCGGCTGACCCAGCGCGTTCTTAAAGAAGAGACTATCATCGAAAAAGTCGTCGCCGGGCGCAAAGGGCGCCGCAGAAAGTAAAACTCTATTTTCGAGAAGCCCCTTTTTGGTTTCGTGCTAAAGCTTTCTTGATTATTTTTTTTCCTTTCAGCATTTTCTTCTTTGCCGGCTTTATGCTTTTGGCTTTCTTTTTCACTGCTTTTCTCTCCCTTCGGCCTCGCCCTTCTTTTTTCTCCTCTTCTATTTCGCTCCGCAGCTCTTCTTGAATTTCCCCTATCTTTCTGCGGATTTCGTGCATGCGCGGCTCATTTTCATCTTGGCCCAGCAGCGAGCCGCATTCTGAGCAATGGAACTCGAGCTCCAAAGCCTGGTCAAAAGTCAGGCGCGTGCAGCGGGACGGGCAGACGAAAAAAAGCTCTTTGCGCTCTGTCTCTAAGCGCTCCTGCAGGCGGTTCAGCAGCTCTTTTTTCCATTTCTGGTGCTCAAACTTGATATTTTCGGGCAGGATTTTCCAGTAATAGATGTACCAGCCTTTTTCTTTGTCTTTCTTCCGGTGAAAGCCCACTAGGTTATAGTTGTATAACACGTAGAGCATCTTGCGGACGATCTTGATATCTTTCTTGATCTTCTTTGCGAGATCGAACTCAGAAATATTTTCTTTCTCTTTCAGCTGGCTCACGAGGCTCAGGCCTTCTTCGCCGAGAATTCTCAGGACCACATCGTCGATTTTTTTCTTGGTGAGGCGCATTTTAGGGGGAAAGCGGAGCAGCTTAACTATTTTTTCGTTAAAAAGGATTTAAACCTTTCGGTCACAATCTTTTAGCTTCGCAAAAGATTGAACCAAATCCGCTCAGGTAGGGCATAAAGCCCTACGACCAATGAGATTAAAGCCATGCTTTGCAAAAAATTGAACCAAAAATCTCTCAAGTAGGGCATCACTTTGTTCAGCCCTACGACAAACTTTCCGGGATAATTTTTGTTCTCATGTGCCGTTTTCTTCTTCGCCATTTCTCTCTTTGTTCAAAAAAGCTTCCATGTTCAGGCCTTTCCGTTTCGCCAGCTCGACGGAAACTGCCCGGCATGTTCCGGTGTCTTCCAGGTCCTCCAAAAGCACGAAATGCCACGGTTCGCCGGGGAACTTTACGCCGATCCAGCTTTCTGCGCCAAAACGCGACGAAAAGAGGCGCAATTGCTCTATTTCATCGTGCGGGAAGTATTTTTTTTGCTCTTTGGTTATTTTGCACTCGATGGCCACCCGGCGCAGGGCATTGCCCGCTAGGATATCAGGAGCCGGATATTTGGAACTGCCGGATCCCGCTACGCGGATACAGCTCCAGCCCGCCTCATTGAAGAGTTTGACAAGCTCTCGTTCGGCGTTCGTGCCTTTGGCTTTGCTCAAAAACCTTTTTGGCTTTGGTCCAGCAGAAGAGGCCGGCTCCTCATGCGCTTCGCTTTTTATCACGCTTTTCTTCGCCTCTTTTTGGCACCTGCACCGTGAGGAAATCTTCTGCCACGCTGCTGTTGGAAAACTCCGCTTGGGCTTCCTGAAGCACTTTTTCCGCATCTTTATAGCGCGGGCTCAGATGGGTGATGATCAATTTCTTGGCTTTATTTTTCTTGGCGATCTGTGCGGCCTCTTTGACGGTAAGATGCATATATCTTTTGCTGCTCTCCCGCAATTCATCAAGGTGTGTTCCCTCTGAAATGAGGAGGTCTGCATCTTTAGCCAGATGTTCGGCGCCCGGGCAGCGGAGGGTATCAGCAATATAACTTATTTTTCTGCCTTTCGCCAAGGTCGTTACCATCTCTGGCTTTATTTTTTTTCCTTGCCAGGGGATGGTCTCTCCCCGCTGCAGCCTGCCGAGCACGGGGCCTTGCAAGCCCAGTTTCTTGATTTTAGCGAGGATGAATTTTCGCTGGTCTTTCTCTCGGAAGCAGAAGCCGGTGCAGGGAACGGCATGGTGCAAAAGCTGCGCTTCCAAAAAGAAATCCCGCGCTTCCAAAAAGATGCCCGGCTCTATTTCGTGCACGTTCACGGGAACCAGCTCTTTGCTTGCAAATGATTGCAACAGGTGGGAAAAGTATTTGCCTGTTCCTTTCGGCCCATAGAGCTGCAGGGTTCCTTTGTACTGGTCAGCCGCCATGGCGCTGAGTAATCCGGGCAGCCCGAAGACGTGGTCGCCATGCCAATGGCTGATGAGGATTCTCGTGATTTTGGCGGGCTTGATGCCGGCGATGCGCATCTGGCGCTGCGTGCCTTCTCCGCAGTCAAAGAGAATATTCTCCTCTTTGGAGCGCAGCAGGAAGGCTGAATGATTCCGCTTCTTCGTCGGCTGCATGGACGACGTCCCGAGGAAAATGATCTCGATCATCATTGCTCCTCGAGCGTTTTTTCCAGTTCTTTCAGGGTGATGATCTTCGGAGCATAATCCCGGGCATTTTTCCGGTCGATCAGAACGCTCCGTATTCCTGCTTTTCTGGCCGCTTCCATATCGCTCTCGATACTATCGCCAATAAGCAGGCAATCTTCTGCTGACAGCTGCAGGGCTTCCCGCACTTTCTGGAGGAAAGCCGGATCATTTTTGAGCAGCCCTACGTGATGTGAAAGGAACGTGTGCGCGAAGGGCTGGCGCAACGCATACTTGTCGAGCACTTTCTCTACGGAAAAGTTATCCGTGTTGGAAACCAGGATAAGCATATATTTCTCTTGCAATTTTTGGAGTGTTTCCTGGACATCCGGGAAAGGCCGTGCCAGCATCCAGTTCTTGTTCCACAAGCCGATCAGCTGGTCTAGCTGCTCTTCCGTGCCGTCCAGAGAGAATTCTTTGCAGAGCTCTTGGAAGGCTTCCCGCAGGGAAGGAAAAGGCTTGGTCATCAACGCCCGTTCCATACGGAGGACGTAGTCCGAAAAAGGCAGGTCTATCTGCAGCAAATTCTTTACCTGTTTGGTGGGGCTCCAGATGCCATTTTCCACCAGCGTTCCCCAGAAATCAAAGAGCAGGGCTTTTACCATAGGTTTTCTAGGATGGCGCTGTTTTTATATTTTGCTCTTTAGTTTTGAGAAAAATCAGCGAAGCTATAATTTT
Source organism: uncultured Methanosarcinales archaeon (assembly GCA_964582035.1). Classification (GTDB taxonomy): domain Archaea; phylum Nanobdellota; class Nanobdellia; order Woesearchaeales; family GW2011-AR9; genus JAUYQE01. The sequence continues at coordinate 4,117 of CAZOPZ010000015.1, forward strand.
TCTACCACAGCCATTCCACAAATGAGAAATCCGGATCAGTCTTTTCACCACGAATCATCGTTGGCTGCACCGAGAACTGGGTAATCGCCACCGCCGGGTCTGCTCCCTGCCAGTTATACTGCTCGAGCAGATATGGCTCAATCCTTTTCCGATGCTCTGCCGCTTCCCGGTCCGCCAGAATAAAAGCTTCTTCGATAGTGACATGCCCATCAACATTGGCGTCCGCTTCCGGGTCGTTCAGATTTTCAAAAAAATACGCGCCGCCGGAAAAATAGCGGTCGCCCCAGCCGAGCATATCTCCGGTCAGGGAGATCAGCACATACTCCGGAAGGTCCAAAGAGCGGATAAATGTTCCCGAAGAGCAGGAGTCCAGGTAGAGTATCCCGAGTCCCGGGCGGATTTTTCCCAATCTTTCTTGAATGAACGCATTTGTTAAGGGAAAATCCCGTTCCATCTCCAGAAAAGAAGGGGCTCCATGCGTCCCGAGATAGACGACAAAAATATCGTTGTCATCGATTCTTACGGTGAATTCATCCAAGATGTCCATGAGGTTTTGCTGGGTAGCTTCCGTATCATACGTCCCATTGAACTGCTCTTCTTGCAAAGCCGCAAAGGCCCGCGCTTCCATGGGGTCATCAAAAGAAGGCTGGCCCGGATGCAGGACCCGTACGTTCTCCGGCTGAAAACCCAGCTCCCGCAAAGAATCATACACCCGTGCTCCCGACAACGAGAAAAAATTCCGGTCCAAAGGGTCTGCTAAATATAATCCGCTTTCGCCGCGGGTGCTGCCGGTCATGATCAAGGCATAGCGGACAGACTCATTTTCTTCAGGAGTTTGGATGTCCGATTTTAAAGAGCCTTGCGACAGCATTGCCGCTAACCAGGCACCGCTCAGGGAAGGCCAAGAAAACATCTTTTTTAGAATGGCCTTTTTGTATATAAAGACTCATATTCTGAAAGCTAGCTTTTTTGTTCAATGGAGGATTCCCAGCGCTCTAACAACGAGATAACACCATTAATTATTTATACTTCCCGCCTACCTCTTTTCCTATGGCTCCCGAAGAAAAGCTGCAGCTCCTGAAGAGGAATACGCAGGAGATCGTCACTGAAGAAGAACTCCTGAGCCTTCTGAAAAAGAAAAAGCAGCCCGTGGTCTATCTGGGAACGGCCATCACGGGCCGGCCGCATATCGGCTATTTTGTCTGGGTGCTGAAGATGGCCGACTTCCTGAAAGCGGGATTCAAAGTGAAGGTTCTTCTTGCCGATATCCATGGGGCTTTGGATAACACGCCGTGGGAGGTGCTGGAGAGGCGCTACCAGTATTATGCCAGCGTTATTCCGCCGATGTTCACTTCTCTGGGCGCTGATCTGAAAAGCATCGACATTGTCAAAGGCTCTTCTTTTCAAGTGCAGAAAGAGTACATTCTGGATGTGCTGAAGCTGGCGACGCACACTTCCATTCACGATGCCACAAAAGCCGCATCCGAAGTAGTCAAGTTAGGAGAGAATCCCAAGCTGAGCGGCATCATGTACCCGTTGATGCAGGCCTTGGACGAAGAATATCTCCAAGCCGATGTGCAATATGGGGGCATCGACCAGCGGAAAATCCTTATGTATGCCCGGGAATACCTGCCGAAAGTCGGCTATCATCCTCGCGTCGAATTCATGACGCCTTTGATCCCTGGGCTGATAGGCAAGAAGATGTCCGCTTCCGATCCGAAATCGAAGATCGACCTGCTGGACGACGAAGAAACCGTGCGGGAAAAGATCAAAGGCGCGTACGCCGAAGCGGGCGTGGTGCAGGACAATGGCGTATTGGCGTTCTTGCAGTATGTCATCATGACCATTAAGAAAGATCGGAAAGAGAAATTTGTGGTCGAGCGGCCCGCGAAATTTGGCGGCAATCTGACGTTCTCTTCGTACGAAGAGCTGGAGAATCTCTACGTCGAGAAAAAACTGCATCCGCTGGACGTCAAGCAGGCCGTGGCGCGGGAGATCAATGCTTTGCTGGCGCCGTTCCGGAAGAATAAGGCAAAGCTGGAGAAGATGGCGAAAGAGGGGTATGGGGGATAAGCGTAGTATTCTTCATTCAATTGTTTCTTCTGTCCTATCTCCGAAGACCATTTTGTCAGGGATAAGCTCATAGATTTCGTGCCGATATTTTTGCAGTTTTTCATACATTTTCTGCGATTGGCTTCTTTTTGGTTTCACTGCTATCGCTACAGCCATCACGAGGGGCAGAGTAAGCCAGTAAGCTGCTACAGAGCAAACCCCCCAAGCCCTCTCAATTTTTTCGGAAAAGGCATACGCTTTCGGGCTTCCGTTCTTTTCTGCCGATGCCCGTACAGCGTCAGCAATTTTCATAGGTACATAAAGCAAAGGCAGGGCAAAATATCTGGAAACGACTTCCCCATCAGTATTGGTAAAAGTAAGATTGGGTTTTCCTTCCGGGATATAGACCTCTTCAATGATTCTTCCTTCTAACCGTCCTGATTCTATTTTGCTCTTTGCTTTTGCTAATGTTTTTTCATACTTTTCTGCCAATCTTTCCACATCGTAAAGACGGGCCGGGCTATGTTGCCGCCAGTATGCAACTACTTGCGGGGTATCGATCCAGTACCTTCTTTGTTCTTTGTCATCAAATTCCCTATAAAAATATTTTTTGTTCATAGTGTCTTCCAAGACTGTGGCTTTTGGATTGACAATGGTGTCAAGCCGTTCGGCGAGTTGTTCGAGCGAGGTCATGGTTCAGACCTCCTATAAAATGCAAACACCTCATCCCAACCTTTTTTATATTCTTGAAAACGATGCTCGCGAAGATTTTTCTCTGCTTCTCGGTTATCATCAATACAATTCTTGATCCTCTTCTTTTCCGGAAGCAGGGAGTCGTAGACGCCTTTAGCAAAAACCACCGGGGCCAGTGCCACCATGAACCCCAGCATCTTCAGCGTTTCTTTCTCTCCATGCCATTCTAACCCCACGAAAGGTAAGGCTAGACCAGCCATTACCATCTGGAAAGGGCCGCTGCACTTGAGCTGCTCACGAGCCTCTTCTTCTGAAATTGGTTTCGGCTCTTCCAATCCAAACTCATAGATATATTGATGAGCATGATCATGGAGAACATAGTACTGCGCTCCCTCGAATGGTTCGTTTTCCGGCCGGCTGGACCGGAGATACGGGATATAGTCGATAGTCGTGAAATCGGGAATTTCATCATCCATCATCGGGCGGCTATATTCTCGTTGGGCCTTCTGCGTGTCTTGGTAGGCTCTTTCAACAACTTCCAATACGGTCTTTGGCAGTTCCTTTTGACAGCCATGCAATCGGTAAATCGTTTCCAGAGCCTGAGCCAGCTCTTCATGGCCCATCTCCCGATCTATTTCTGTAGCGGCGAGAAATTTCTCCAAATAGTCAGGATCTTCTTTCAGTCTTCTTTCGAAGCTTTCTAAAGCCCTTTGTCTCTCCTCCATTTGTTCAGAAGTTCTTTCGACAAATACCATGCCGTCCTGTAAATCACCCGTAACTCTTAAATATATGCAACCTCTTTGAGTTGTTCCATGAAAGACTTAAGCGCCTACGGCCTGAGCAGCTATGAGAGTAAAGCCTATCTTACCTTAGTTCGCGAAGGCGCCTGCTCCGCTCCGGAAGTATCCAAAAAGTCTGGCGTTCCGTATGGGAAAATCTATCCGGTTTTGGATGCGTTGGAAGCGAAAGGTTTCTTGACGGTCTCCGGCAGCCGGCCCAAGCGTTTCATTGCGGTAGAGCCCCAGATCATCTTCGAAGCCGTGATGCAAAAAAAAGAACGTGAAGTCAAGCAATTACAGCAGCGTTCCCAACAGCTCATCAAAGAACTCGGCACTTTGGCTGCCCGTAAATCGCAGGAGCCTCTTGAAAGGATCCGCATCATTGAGGGCTATCGGAACTATCTCAATCTTTCTGTCAGCCTGCACGACAAAGCGAAGAAGGAATGGCTGACTATCTCCCGAATCCCTGTGTACCAGCCTCATTTGGATGCTTATGCCCGCTGCATCAAGAGAGGTGTGCAGGTGAAAGTTCTCACCAAAATAACGCCAGCTAACGAGAAAAACATTCCCCTCTGGAAGAAAACGGGTATAGAACTCCGGCAGCTTCCCGAATTATCGGCTCGGTTTAGCGTCATGGATGATTCCGGCGTCATTATCCGGCTTTCCGGAGAGGGAAAATACCTGGCCTTATGGGTGCAGAGCCATAGCTTTGCTAAAAGCTCCCGGAATTATTTCCATTATCTCTGGGAACAGGCGAAACCGTTGTGAAAAGTTTTAAATAAGATTATTCATTAGGGGATGGTATGAATATCCGGCTAAAGAAAATCATCAAGCAATCCGTGCCTCTCTTAAAGAGAAATGATGTTGTGAAAGCCAGCATTTTCGGATCTGTTGCCAGAGACGAAGAGAAAAAAAGAAGCGACGTTGATTTTCTCGTAAAATTCAAAGGAAGAAAAAGCCTGTTGGATTTAGTTCGGCTCAAACACCAGCTTGAAGACACTCTGCATCGGCATGTTGATGTCTTAACGTATAAGTCTATCCATCCACCGCTGAAGAAATATCTATTGAAAGACGAAGTGAGGATTGTATGAAGGAGGATAGGATTTATCTGGAGCATATTCTCGTTCAGATAGAGAAAATAGAGCTTTCTCTTGAAGGGATACTGAAACAGCAATTTTTAGCCAATGTCGAGAAACAAGATGCTAATGTCCGTCGCTTGGAAATCATCGGCGAAGCCGTCAAGAATCTTTCTCTTTCTTTCCGAAAGCACCATCCGCAGATCGAATGGCGAGAAATAGCCGGAACTTGCGATGTTCTAATTCATGGTTATTTTACGGTTGATTGGGAGTTAGTATGGGGAATTTTAAGAAGAGATGTTCCAATTCTCAAAACAGTTGTCGAAGAAATCTTATTAAAGATTGATAGAACAGAAAAATAATCTTCATCTCCCTTCAATAACCACCAGCGTCCCTTTCTGCAAATATTTCTTAACAACGCGCCGCACATCTGCTCTTGTCACTTTCTTTATCGCCGCTAAATACGCATCCGCTAACCGGGCATCGCCCACCTGCTCCCAGAACAAGAGCTGGTCGGCAGCTTTCTGCACGTCCTCCAATTCCAGCAGCGTATCCCCTTCAATGAAGTCTTTGGCTTCTCGGAGATCCTGCTCCGTGACCGCCGAAAGTTTTTTTATCTCCTGCTGCATCAGCTCTTTGACCCGCTGCGTATTCTTCTTATCGATCGTGGCATAGAGCGCAAAGTAGCCGAAGTTTATTTCTGCCCCATGCTGCGTTCCGACGTCATACGCCAAGCCCTGCTTGCTGCGCAGTTCCGTAAAAATCCGGCCGCTCTGCCCGCGTCCTAAAATCCCATTTATCACATCGAGGATGTAGCTGTCTTTCTGCCTTCGCGGCATCGTCCGAAATCCTAACACCAGATACGAATTCTGGACCGCCCGCTTTACTTTTTTCATCCGTTCGCTCTTGGGCAGTCGATAAGAGAACCGCGGCTGGCGCACTTTCTTTCCTGCGGGAGCCGTAAACTGCCTTTGCAGCTGCTCTTTCCAGGATGGCATGTCCCCGACGATAGAAAGCGTAATATTTCCCGGCTGGTAGTATTTTGCGAAATAGCTGAGGAGCTTCTCTTTGGAGAGCGCCCGGATAACTTTTTTATCGCCATACGTCGGAAACCGGCAAGGATGGCTTCGGAACAGCTCTTCTTGCAAGAGCCTCCATTGCTCAAACTTAGGATCATCGTTCACCAATGCTATTTCTTTGAGCACAATATACTTTTCTTTCTCAATTTGCTCCGGCAGGAACAAGGGGTGCTGCAGGATATCTGCCAGGATTTCCACAGCTTTGGAAAAATGCTTCTGGAGCACTTTGATATAAAAGCACGTGCGCTCATGCGTCGTATACGCATTAAACTCGCCGCCGATACGCTCAATTTCGTTGGTAATGGCCAGGTTTGTCGGCCGTTTGGCCGTCCCTTCAAACAGCATATGTTCCAGAAAATGGGCGATGCCGCGCTCCTGAGGAGCCTCGTACATGCTCCCGGTATTGATCAAGGCCTGTATGGCTAAAGAAGCCCCGGCTTTCTTCTGGTACAGTACCCGTAAGCCGTTGGGCAGGGTGACTTTTTGCATAGGCCAAGAAAGGGTTTCCCGCTTTATAATAGTTTTGGGAGGTTGCTCACCATGAACTTAACCAAAACAGTTATATATTTATAGTTCATCTTCATCAATAGTTATTTATGAAAAAAGAGGTTCGCATCCATCTGAAAGTTGGAGCAGCTCTCTTGCTGCTCTTTGCCGCCATAAGTATTCTCTGGATTTTTGTGCTGGGGCCGCAGGGAGTTGTTGGTAAAGCGTATTATTTTACGGGCGAACCGGTAAAAACCACTGTAGAACCATTCAGACCAAATCTTGATACTACAACAGCACCCCGCTTAGGAAGAGCTTATATGTGCAAAGACCTTCATCAAAAATCAAACAAAGACTTCTATGTTGACGGAAAGGGCCTCTGCGGCCCCTGCAGCGATGACGGGCCGGGAACGGTAGACCAGCCCTGGTGCACCTTTGAGCGTGCTTTCAGCAGCAGAACCCCGCATCTGGAAGGCAGCGGAAAGCTCTACATACGCGAGGGAACATATCGTTTTGATTCGATGGGTCCTTTTGGCAGTGAGCTTTCTTGGTATCTAAATCTTAGCGGCACCGCTAATAATCCCACGGTCATCAGCGGCTATCCAGGAGAGAAACCGAAGATTTATTTTTCTGATAGGATTCAAGGATGGGAAAGATACTCAGAACGTCCCGAAGAAAATATTTGGGTAATCGATTGGGGAACAAACAATGGTTATCTGCAAGCTAATCACAACGGACAATATTTGTATTCATATGGAGAGGGAACCCGACCCTTGAATATAGCGCAGCTCGTTGCCATTGATGAGGAGCCCATCATATTATTTCAGCAGATTAATTCCCTGAAAAATGGGTGGACATTCCATACTGCAGAAGATTCATGGGCAGATTCCCGATTTCCAGGAGGAACGACGTCCATAGGAACAGACCAGTCTGACATGGATCAGGGAACCACTCCAACATTTTATTATGAAAGCGATAAAAATGATCCTGATTTTGGGAAACTATTCATCTGGCTGCCCGACGGGACAAATCCCAATAATCGAAAAGTAGAAGTAAGCGTCAGTCCAAGGATGCCTTTTGCATTTGCGGATCGCCCGATGGATTATATCCACATTAAAGATCTCACTTTCCGTTTTGCAGGGGCACAGTTTGGAGCAGTTGGTTTAAGCGGCTCATACAATCGCTTTGAAAATCTCGATTCGTCGTACAATGGATTCTCCGGTCTCGATGGCGCATGCAAAAATTGCTTGGTAAAAAATTCTGTATTTCGCTTTAATGGGAATACGGGGGCAGCAGTACAAGGAGAGAATACTATTATCGAAGGGAATATCATTGAAGACAATAACTGGCGAAAGTATTCCCGCGGCTGGCATGCCGGAGGAATAAAGTTTGTGAGGGGTGAAGGGCCATGGACCACCAACAACATGGTCTTCCGCAACAATCTCGTCAAAAATAATTTCGGATGGGGCGTATGGTTCGATTACTCGCTGATGGAGAATGCTATTATCGAAGGGAATATGATTGTGAATAATAGCTTTGATGGCATCCGCATCGAGGTTGCAGGAGGCACGGCCGAAAAGCCAGCAATAATACGCAACAACATCCTCATAAATAATGCCAAAAGAACATTTGAGGAACAGCTTTATTTTTATGGTGGTATTGTTCTTTCGCTTTCCCACGATGTTCTCATCGAGAATAATCTTATGTATGATTCGCCTGCAGGGGTGACGGGAATAATTTATCCGGAATTCCCTCTCCGGCAGAATACCGTGCGGAACAATATTTTCCTGAATGTGTCTTTCCCGCTCACCATTCCCCGGCCAGAGAATGGATTGGTAGAAAGCAATACGGCAGACAGGAATATTTTCATGAATCCGGGACCGTCGTTTTACTGGGACAATTTGATACAATATGCAACCACCTGGGAAGACCGAGCTGCCGCAGCAGCTTTTACCGCCCTCTGGGAAAAACTAGATAAGTCCGTCATGTTCTGCTATGGCTCGTGTTTTGATTGGGCAGGCAATGCCAAGAATTTCACCCAGTGGCAGGCCTTAGGATTTGATACTAATTCTGCGATGCTGGAACCGCAGGGAATAAATATCTTTAATTATGGCATAAATTTAAACAAGGCTCCTGGCACTCCTGGGGCGTACAATACCCGACTGATTATCTCTAAAATAAGAGCTGATTTGGAGAATAGATGAATAATAATTATGCTCCTGCATAACTCTTTAAAATATAAGCGGTCTAGACTCTGAGAAAACAAAACGTTTAAATGAGTCAAAAAAATAGTTCTCCTATGAAACTGCAGCTTTTCCAGCACTTCCTTGGAAAAGAAGCATTGATCTTGCTCTTCTGGGAGCGTCCGATCCCACGGTAACCTATTTCACGCAGCAGAAGTTTTCGGCAGCACAGCTGGCCATCTCTCCCTCGCAGGCAGCATTATATGTCAGCAAGCTTGATCAAGCGCCACCCACCAAGGAATTCTCGGTTCTTTCACTGAAGAAAGGATGGCTGAAAGAGCTGCACAAAGAGCACCCCCATCCGAAGACGCTCGGGATCAACAAAGAGCAGCTTTCCGTTGCGTCTCTGGAGCGCTTGCAGAAAGCCTTTCCCCGGGCTCAGATTAAAGATATCGGCGAAGAAATCAGCCGGCTGCGTTCTCAGAAAACGGTAGAGGAAATCCGGCGTATAAAACGGGCTTGTGCGATCACCACTAAAGCTTTGCAGGAACTTCTGCCCCAGCTCGAAAAAAAGAAAGTAAGAACAGAACAAGACGTGGCTTTCTTCCTCGAGAAGAGTATGCGCGAGCAGGGAGCAGAACTCGCTTTTCCATCCATTGTGGCTTTTGGAAAAAATGCGGCGATTCCGCACCATCAGACCTCCCGTACTCCGCTTCGGAAAGGCCTGCTCCTCCTCGACTTCGGCGCCTGCTACAAAAATTACTGCGCGGACATGACTCGCATGCTCTATCTCGGAAAGCCCACCCCAGAAGAACGGCAGCGCTACGAGCAGCTTCTTGCGGTGCAGCACGATGCTATCCAAAGCGTGAAAAAAGGAGCTTCCTATGCGGCCCTCGAAAAAGGCGTGCGAAAAAATCTGGGGAAAGATGTCTCGTACTTCATCCATTCGTTAGGGCACGGCATTGGCGTCGAAGTGCACGAAGCCCCTTCTTTCTCCGCAGAAAAAAAACAGTGGGTGCAGCAGAATCACGTCTTTACCATCGAGCCCGGGATGTATTTTCCCAAGAAATTTGGCTTGCGGATAGAGGACACGATTCTCTTTGACGGAAAGACAAAAGTGCTGACGAAAGCGACGAAAGAGCTTCTCATGCTGTAGCTACCCTCTCCAAAAGCCCCTCTTTCTTTTCGAGGTTTCTTCCCCAAGTATTTCGCCATTAAGAATGCTTTTAACACTAAAAACTTTCAAGTGAATATTCGCTCTGTCAAAGTCTTTCGGCTTTAATTTTTGTAATCGCTGATAGAGACTATCATAGTCGTAGTGCAATTCTATCTGCATAATCCCTTCATACTCCTGAGGAAGAACATCACTTTCTACGGGGAGTGCTTCTAAAAGTGCGCGGTTCAGATTATTCATAAGGCCATCATGGCGCCGCTCCCAAAATACTGGGACATAAACCTCTTGGAAATCATCCTCCCAAAGTTTCTGTCTACTCGTCCTGCCCTGCGCATTCAATGCTTCTACAACATTTGTGGGTTGTAGAACAATCGCTAAAGAGAGGGGCTGTTCAAGTTCTTTCCGCAAGCGTTCTATCACTCTCTTCTCTTTCGTTTGTTCTGCTTGCTCTCGCAATTCTCTTTCTTTCTTATATCGCTCTACTAGCTGCCTATTAGCGGCAACGGCAGGATCTCGGACATTTTTTGGTTCCTCAAAAAATTCTTTTTGTTTTTCGTAGAAAGCAATAAATTGTTCTTGAAAAAGGACATCATTGAGATCATAAAAAGCGTCATCCCGCCGAGCGAAAGCTCTGGCCATAGCCGGCAGCCGCTGGGACATCTGTTCC
>CAZOPZ010000015.1:14315-24508 GCA_964582035.1 uncultured Methanosarcinales archaeon
TACGGAAAAGACAGGCTTCCGGCAGGGCCTGCAATAGATGAAAGCGATGAAGTCATTGTTGTTGAAGGAAGGGCTGATGTCCTGAACTTGCTTAAGCACGGCTTCAAAAATGCAATCGCCATGAATGGGACATCTGTTCCTGAAACTGCCGGTATGCTTTTTGTAGGATTTTGTTGTTCTGTTGCAGTTCTGCCCGTAAAGAGGAGGCTCGGCTGTATATAGTTTGTATTTGCTGTTCCATGCCTCTCGATTCTTCAAAAAGTGCCAGAGTCTGTTGCCGCACCGGCCGCGTTTCTGCAGAAAATATGCCTAGTGCCTTCTCAAGCTCCCCCATCTCTTCAGCTGGTGATATTTTTCTCATAAATTGTTGAGAAAAACGGCGGAGTTTAAATTGCTTGTTATCTTAGAGTAGTATTCTTGTTTCTTTCGAACCAGAAATACCAAGTTTCCCCCAAACCCTTTTAAAATACGCCAATTTTCAGCATAATATTTATAAATAGCTCACGGGGCTGTAGTGTAGCCTGGCTATCACTAGTGGTTTGGGCGACCGTTCGTCAAGAAAACCACTGAACCCCGGTTCAAATTCGCACGGAAAAACTCTGGTGCGTGAAAATCCGGGCAGCCCCATTTTTCGATATAAAAGACGAGGACCAAAACATGCCCATTAAGCGCTTCGGTGCACGGTACGGAACCAAGCCGAAGAAAAAGTTTGCCATTATTGAAAAGCTGCAGCATCTCCGGCACCAATGCCCTTCCTGCAGAAAGCAAAGCGTCAAGCGGCTGGCCCTGGGCATTTGGCAGTGCCGCTCGTGCCAGAGCACTTTTGCCGGCAAAGCATATGTTCCCTACGAAAAGTAGGGGGAGCAGCAACCATGTATTACGTCTGTTTTGATTGTGGAAAGCACGTGGAAGATGAGTATACCAAGACGAAAGTACGCTGCCCCTATTGCGGCGGAAAAGTTCTCTATAAAGACCGGCGCACGGTCACTAAAGTAAAAGCGCGGTAGTGAAAATTTCAGTTCACCATGGCTCAAGCGAACGTGCAGCAGCTGCAAGTAGTCCAGCACAATTTGCAGGCCATTCTCGCCCAAAAGCAGCAGCTCCAGCAGCAGCTCATTGAAATTGAATCCGCCCTTGCGGAACTGCAGATGACAGGAAAAGCCTATAAGATGGTGGGCAAGCTGCTCGTTTCTTCTTCACCGGAAAAATTAAAAAAAGAGCTGCAAGAAAAAAAAGAGACCACTTCCTTGCGCCTGAAGCATTTTTCCCAGCAGGAAGAAAAAGTGCGGAAAAATGCTGAAGAGCTCCAGGCTGCCGTGGTGAGCGAGCTCAAGCAGAAGAAGTGAAGGCTCTAGACATGGTGTCCCCTCAATTTCAGGAGATTGTTGCTTTTCTGCAGGATTTCCAGGAAGAGGAAGGGGTGAGCAAAAAACTGAAAGAGCGGGTCACCAGCGTCATTCTGCTGCTGCAAGGCAATTCTTCGCTGATGGTAGAGAAATCGTTAGCAGCGCTTGAAGAGCTCGGCTCTCTGGAAATGTCTTCCTACCATCGCACCAAAGTCTGGGAAGCAGCGAGCATGCTGGAAAGTGTGCAGGCTCGCTAAGATCTGGTTATTTTTTATGGTCTCTTTCCTTTTTTTTCTGTGGCTCATCCCCGAACCCGGAACTTTGATTTCAGAAAAAGGGCGTTCGGCACATAGAGCGTATCCCCCCGTTCCGTGCGGATTTCTGTCTCGAGATAGCCGATGCGTTCCACGACTCCCGCGATTTCTTTTACGGTAATGCTCCGCCCCACTTTGACATGGCCTTGCTTCTGGATGACCAGCCAGCCGATAAGATTGGGGATGACGTCTTTGAGGCCGACGAAGAACGTCAAAAGCACCAGCAGGAGCAGCGCTCCCGCAAAGAGGTAGAGCGCGTAGGAGCGGATGCCGACATGATCCAGGAAGATCAAGACCGTAAAGACGTAGATTAGCCAGGAAGCTACTACGCTCAGCCACTTTTCTCCATCGTAAGGCAAGCTTATCTTGCGCAAGAGGGCATTCAGCTCAACCTCCTGCAAAAGGCGCTTGAGCAGCTTTTTCGCGAGGATACCGACACTAAAGCCTACCAAGAGGATGACGATGCCGACAGCAATTTCTGTCATCTTTCCCAGCAGGGGCTGGGTGGTCTCCAAGACTTTAGCGACAGCGCTTTCATTGGCCATGGGCGCATAAGCTTATCAAAACTTTATAAACGTTGCGAGAGATAGTTTGCCATAGTCCGAGGGCTGGCCTGGCCAAGATGGCGAGGCGAGCTTTGCCGTCTGAAAGCCTCTCTCGATCATTCCACCGCATTTGGGAATCACAAACTGTCTGCTGAAGAAGTCATCGCCAGCGGTGGCGAGCCTCGCCGGCCTGCCAGCCATCGGACAGGCTTAAACACGTGCGGGGGAGTTGTTTCTACCCAGGCTTTTTTCTTTTCCCCCAAACCTTTAAAACATCCCCGCTCTTCAGAAGAACATGGTCGATTACAATAGTAAAATAAAAGAATTTCAGGACGAGCTGCGCAAGACGAAGTACAATAAAGCCACGCAGGGGCACCTCGGCTTAGTGAAAGCCAAGCTCGCTCTCTTGAAGCAGAAGCAGGAAGCCCGCAGCCAGCAGAAAACCGGAAAATCGTCGTACAGTTATGCCGTCCGGAGAAGCGGGGACGCGACCGTCTTGCTGCTGGGATTTCCGTCATCAGGAAAATCCACGCTCTTAAACAAGCTGACGGGCACCCAGTCGGAAGTGGCTGCATATGCTTTTACGACGTTAACCGTCATCCCGGGCATGCTGGAATACAAGCAGGCCAAGATCCAGATCCTGGATGTGCCCGGCATCGTGCAAGGCGCTGCTTCCGGGCGAGGGCGAGGCAAAGAAGTCTTAGCAGTCATCCGGAATGCGGACTTAGTCCTGATCTTAGTGGACGTGCTGCATCCCGAGCAGTATCCGGCGCTCCTGCGCGAGCTATGGGAAGCGAATATTCGTGTCAATAGAGAAAAGCCGGAGGTGTTTATCAAGAAAAAATCCCGCGGCGGCCTGCAGATCGGAAAAACCGTTCCTTTGGATATTGACGATGCCACGCTCATGCAAATCCTGCGGGAGTTTCGCATCAACAACGCCGAAGTTTTGATTCGCAGCGTTATCGACCTGGACGATTTCATCGATTGCATCGAAGGGCAGAAAAAATACCTGCCGGCCATAACCTGCATCAGTAAAGCCGATCTGGCTGATGCTGCCACCGTCGAGCGCCGCAAACGGGAGGTCAATGCAGACTTAGTCATTGCTGCGGAGAAGGACCTCAATCTTACCTCCCTGAAAGAGCTCATCTTTGAGCGCCTGCACTTTATTCGTGTATATCTGAAAGAGCCGGGAAAAGAAGCAGATAAGAAAGAGCCGATCATCATGCGGAGCAATGCCACCATTCAGGACGTCTGCGAGCGCCTGCACAAAGATTTTGTCAGCACTTTCAAATTTGCCCGCGTCTGGGGGAAGTCTGCCAAATTTCCCGGCCAGCGGCACATGCTCAAGCACGTCGTGCAGGACGGGGATGTGCTGGAGTTACGGATACGGTAAGACTGGCCTCAGGCTTGTCGGGTATTTTTGAGAATAGGGATTACCGTCGGAGCTCTTTCCTGACTTGTTGCAGAATCTCTTTCTTCTTCATCCCTTGAGCCGTATCAAAACTGAGTATTCTATGCCCGTGCTCCTGCGCTTCCAGCCAGCAGACCTGAAAGATCTCCGCATCCAGATTCTCCCGGATTTTCTTCTGCGAATACTTCCTTTTTTTCAGCCGCTTTTCCAGCGTTTTTAGGGTAGAACACGTCAAGATGATGCAGAGGTCAACCAGCGTTCTCGGCAGTAGATGCGCCACATGCGAATCGATGATAACTCCTCGGGCAGCTTTTTTCTTCTCCCGGCGAACGAGCGCCGCCACTTTTCTGACGTCGACAACATAGCATTTTTTTTTCCGGTCGTACTTCGTCGCCACAGCTTTATAGTGCTCATGCAAGTCGATGCGGGAAAACCCCAGCGCTTTGGAAAGAGATGTCGCTAGGGTGGTCTTTCCCGTCCCCGGCGTCCCAGAAATAGCGATACAATATTTAGGGGGGGACATTCTTGTTTTTCTTCGCCAGTTCGCGGTGCTTATGATGGTGCTGCTGCCAGAAGCGGTGAATCAGGTGCTTGTGCCACAGCCAGTCTATCAAAAGAATAATTCCAAAGAGGCTGGCGGCATAGCCGACCAAAGTGAAAAACTCACCGGCGATGCTCGCAAAAGGCACCTGGAAGATGAAAACTTCCCGGACCATCTTTTCGGCGATGACAAAAGGATTCAGGGCCACGATATCTCGAACGAATGGTGATAGGCCTTCCAACGGGAGAATAACGCCGGAAACGAAAAGTAACACACTGCCCAGAGAAACGGATGCCAGGGTTCCGGTGTCTTCAGACACAAAGAGATACCCCACACCCATGCCGAGCAATGTAAACACGGATGCAGCAATCAGAAGGATAAGGGCGACAGGAAAGATGGCAGGTATGGCATTTTCCAGGAAAAAGAGGGAGATGCCCAGAACGATGACGATCTCAATGAACGCCAGGATCATATTGGTAAAGTAGGTGGTAGCGATGAACGTCGCGCGGTTAATTGGCAGGAAGAAGTTTCGGAAAAAAGCCGGGCTGTGCTTTTCCATCAGCACCAGCGTCGTCCCTAAAAGCAGGGAGCTGAACATGACGATCAGTACCAGCAGCGCCGGGAACAGATAGCTCAAGTAGGTGCTTTCCTGGGCCACCGGCTCGATCTTCGTTACAATAGGTGCGGAAATCGTTTCCGCTTCCGTCACTTTCTGGCCGGCCAGATTTGCATAGACATCATTGAGCGAAACATAAAGGCTGTCCAGGGAGCTCACGACTCCTTGGAGCACTGAAACAACTTCTCCGATGGTATTCTTTGCTTCATCCCGCGTAGCACCCGCGGCGCTTAGTTTCGCCGTGGCCTCGTCCACCTGTTTTTCAAGCGTCGTCAAGACCGCCGCCAGCGTGTCCGTACTATTGCCCGCCGCTATATTTTTTATGGCATCCAGCTCTTTCTTGGCATCGTTCAGCAAGCCTTTAATTTCATCTTCTTTGGCCTCATCTTCTATGCCCGCTCCCCCCACCGCGCTCTTGGCATCTTGTACAAAGTCCAGGGCTGCATCTGCTGAGCCTGTAAGATTAGCCAGGAGAACTGAGCTGGAAACATTCATCGCTGCATCCGGAGGAACAAGATCCATGCCCCCCAGCTTTTCTTGGGCAGATCCCAGGCTGGTTACAGCACCGCTCACTTTTTCTTTCAGGCTCTGGATCGTCGTGAGATGCTGCGCCAAAGCATCTTTGGTGCTCATGAGCCGTGACAGAATATCTTGGGTGAGCGCTTGGGAAAGCTCTTGTGATTTTAAGTTGAATTTCTCTTTGACCGTTTCTTGCACCATCCAGACAAGGTTAATCTTGCTCGGATCGACGTAGAACGTCACTTCCTTCTGCTGGTTGCTTTCTATCCGCAGGCTTTCGGGAACAAGAATGCAGGTATGCACCACCCCGCTCTTGATATCTTCCAGACAAGGGGCACTATCTCCTTCATAAGAATAGATGGTAAACCCATCCGCTTCCAGAAGCTGCTTGAAAGCGGCCACATCATCTGATATCGTCGGGGAAACCAGCCCCAGGGTCAAGCCATATTTTCCCGCCGTGTTATAAGAAAGGCCCAGGAGCAGGATGATCAGCAAAGGCGCAAAAATGACAATAAGTGCCGAGCCTTTGGCCCGGATGAGGATCTTCAGGTTTTTGGTAGTTAAAAGCCACAGGCTGTTCATGGTGGGTGTTCCCTCTTTTTTTTCTTTCTCTCTTTTGCCTATCTTTCTTGCTGCTGCAGCGCAGTACTGATGCGCTTAGCGTTCCCGCACAATCTTTTCAAATATTTCCATAAGCGATGGCTTGCGCACATCCAAATGGTGCAGTTCCAAGTGCTCTTTCTGGATCATCGAAAGGAGGCTATTCATGATGCTTTCAACATGCTCTGGGTAAATAACAATGCTCTGCCCTTTATCAACAATCTTTTTTACAGGCAAGGCTTTCATCTGCTGGATGAGCTCTTCTTTTTTGTGCTGGGAACGGACGGTGATCGTAAAATGATCCTGTGCAAAAGGGGCCCGAATCTCGTCCAGGTGCCCATGCCCGACTTTGCCTTTATGGACAATGGCGATCTTGTTGCACATCCGTTCCACGCTATCCAGATGGTGCGACGCTAAAACGATGGTGATGCCCTGCCGGTTGATGGCTTGCAGGAGAGCGGTTATCTCTTCCTGGAGAATCGGATCAAGGTCGGCCGTGGGCTCGTCTAAAATCAGCATTTTCGGGTTATGCACTAAGCTGCAGGAAATATCCAGGCGCTTTTGCATGCCGCCGGAGAGCTCTTCTCCCAGTTTTTCCTGATGGTCCCAGAGGTGGGTTGCCTCGAGCAAGTTTCGGATATTGTGCTGGAGCGTATCCGGGCGTATCCCATACAGCCTGCCGAAATGCAGGAGATTTTCCTGAACGGTCAATTTAGGATAGAAAGAGCTATGCTGCGGCGCGAAGCCGATGTCTTTTTTGAATCGCGCCAGATTCCTGGGCAGGTTTTGCGGCTTTTCCGTGGCTCGGCCATGATACAGAACCTCTCCTTCCGTGGGCTCTAAGAAGCCGGTTATGATGTTCAGCAGAGTCGTTTTCCCGCTGCCGGACGAGCCAATAACGCCGAGGAAATCACCTTCTTCAACGGAGAGCTGAACATCTTCCAGGATCTTCCGCTTCCGGAATTCCTGCGTAACCTCTTTTAATTCTAGGAGCACAGCTTTTCTTTATTTTTCTTATATTTATAAACTTTTTTAAGCGCCATTTCTTTTCGAAACCATCTTTCTCCCGAATAACGCCCCAACACGATAATGTTTATATAACCCCTATAGTACCAGCTGGCCATGGAAGAAAAAAGTTCTTTTTTCAAGAGAACGAAGAAAACGCTCTGTCAGGTATATGAAATTCATTATAAAAAATTGCTGCTCATCCCCATTCTCCTTGTCGTTCTCGCTCTCATCCAAATCGGTGTCCAGTACGCGGCCACCGGAGATTTTGTGCAGAAAGGCATTTCTTTGAAAGGCGGTTCGACGATAACGCTGGCTAAAACCCTGCCTTTTTCTCCCGCAGAGCTGGAAAACCGCCTGCATGCCGCATTTCCCAACGGCGAAGTGCAGATACGTACGCTCTCCACGCTCGGTGGTGAAGAAACCATCGTCATCGAATCCAATGCGCAAAGCAAAGAAGAAGTCGCAGCGCTGCTTGCCTTTCTGCAGCAGGAAAGCGGCCTTTCTCCCGAAGATTATAGTGTAGAAATTGTCAATCCTGCTCTGGGAAACAGCTTCTTCCGCCAAGCGCTTTGGGCTCTTGTGGCTGCTTTCCTGCTCATGGGGATCGCGGTTTTCTTGTATTTCCGAGTTCTCGTTCCTAGTTTAGCAGTCATCCTTGCCGCATTTTCAGACATTGCCGTAACACTAGCAATATTTAACCTAACCGGGCAGCCGCTCAGCACCGCGGGCATTGCCGCTTTTCTCATGCTGATCGGCTATTCTGTCGATACGGACATTTTGCTCAGCAGCCGGGTGTTAAAGCGCTCTGATGGTTCGGTCATGGATCGGATATATGGCGCTATCCGCACCGGATTGACGATGACCGGTACAACGCTCGTTGCCGTTGCCGTCGGGTTGTTCGTCCGTAATGATACCGTGCATCAGATCATGCTCATCATTTTCATCGGCCTGTTTGTGGACATGATTATGACCTGGATCCAGAATGTCGGCTTGTTGCGCCTCTACATCGAAAGGAAAGAGCGGCAGAACCGCCATCCTTAAGAAAAAAAATCTTGGAAAAAGTGAAAGCATGAAAATTCCCTGGAAAGAATTACTAACAAGCTGGCGCGTATTGCTGCTGCTCTCTTTCATCCTTTTTTCTTTGATTGTCATCAAGCCCCAGCTCTGGGGCGCAGAGGGCTTGTCCATTCGGGCCATTGCTCTCAATTCTTCTGCAGCCCAGGCCGGGATGGAAAACCCCCCGCCGCATAGCACACCCCTCGCTAAAGAGCAATTGCTGAGCATCAACCAGCAGCCCGTTTCTTCATTGGAAGAGTATGCTTCTTTGACCCGGCAGCTCGTGCCTAATCAAACCGTAACCCTCAAAACATCGCGAGGGAGGTATACACTCCAGACGATGATGGGAAATGGCAGCAGTGATCTCGGCCTGCGCTTAGCTCCGGCTCCTACTTCGAACATTCGCAAAGGGCTGGACCTCGAAGGCGGTACACGCGTGTTATTGCAGCCGACTGCTCCCGTCTCTGAGGACAATCTGGAGCTGACCGTCGAAAGCCTGAAAGAGCGGCTGAATGTCTATGGCTTGAGTGATGTGGTGGTTCGCTCGGCTGCCGATTTAGCCGGCAATGATTTCATCCTGGTGGAAATAGCTGGGGTAACGGCAGAAGAAGTCAAAGAGCTTTTAGCAAAGCAGGGAAAATTTGAAGCCAAGATCGGCAATGAAACTGTCTTTTTTGGCGGGAAGAATGATATCACCTATGTCTGTCGCAGTGCAGATTGCTCGGGCCTTGATCCGCAAACGGGCTGTGGCCGCCTTGCTGAAGGCTATGCCTGTGGGTTCTTTTTTGGGATTACGCTGAGCCCGGAAGCGGCGGAGCGGCAGGGGCGCCTGACGCAGCAGCTTTCCGTCATTGACGGCTCGCTCAGTGAGCCGCTCGTGCTTTTCTTGGACGATACAGAAGTAGATCGCCTGCAAATAAGCTCTTCGCTCAAAGGCGTTCCCGCGACGCAAATTCAGATCACCGGCTCCGGCACGGGGCGGGTGGAACAGGAAGCGGTGAATGCCGCGCTGCAAAACATGAAGCGGCTGCAAACCATACTTATTACTGGAAGTTTACCGATCAAACTGGAGGTCGTCAAAATTGACACCATTTCTCCTTCCTTAGGAAGAGAATTTTTGGAAAATGTGGTGCTCATCGCGTTCTTAGCCATGGCTGCGGTCATTGCCGTCGTCTTCCTCCGCTATCGCCGCCTGCGCATTGCTCTTCCCATGTCAGCGATACTCCTGTCCGAGGTCGTGATGGTGCTGGGCTTTGCTGCTTTAGTCGGCTGGAATTTGGACTTGGCGGCCATTGCCGGAATCATTATTGCGACGGGCACGGGAGTCGATCATCTCATCATTATCACAGATGAAACCGTCGGCCGGCAGCAGCAGGCTGCTTCCAGCTGGAAACAGCGCCTGAAGAATGCCATGTTCATTGTCATGGGGGCCTATCTGACGGTGCTGGCAGGCATGCTTCCTCTCTGGTTTGCCGGTGCGGGATTGCTGAAAGGCTTTGCTTTTACGACGATCGTGGGCCTGTCATTCGGGGTCTTAATCGCCCGGCCGGCGTATGCGGTGATCATCGAAAAGCTCTTGCGAGAATAGAGCAACAGAATTCGGGGAATTATGGAACACGCATATAGTGGAGCACAGCAGCGCCGAGCTATTCTTTTGGTCATTGTTTGTACTCTCTTTACGTCTCTGGGCCAGCTTTTCTGGAAAACAGGCGTGCAGCACATTGATCTTGCAGCAGTCATCACGCTGCTCAACATTCCTTTGGTCTTGGGAACCATTGCTTATGGCATCGGCACAATTCTGATGCTTTTGGCTTTTCGCCATGGCGAATTAAGCCTTCTCTCCCCCATTTTTGCGACGAGCTACGTGTGGGTCAGTTTGGTTTCCCCCCTTTTTTATCCGGCCGATAGCATGAATGGGTGGAAGTGGCTGGGCGTGCTGACGATTCTTATCGCTGTCGCCATCTTAAGCCGGGGCGCATCATCACAGATTCGGGGTGTTGAACAACATGGTTAGTGTTCTCATTCTGGGCATCATGGTCGTGGGGAGCCTGCTGGGCGCTTTGGGAACCCTGTCCATTAAAAAAGGGACAACCGGAAACTCGCTCCTGCGGCTTTTCCGCACCTGCCGCTTTTGGTGGGGTTTTTTCCTTCTCATCATTTCTACAGTGCTCTATTTCTTTGCCCTGCGCCAGGAAGAATTAAGTGTGCTCTATCCGCTGGTATCCCTCACCTATGTC
>CAZOPZ010000016.1:0-14673 GCA_964582035.1 uncultured Methanosarcinales archaeon
TAACCTCTCGAGGAGGCTCGACTTTATGCTGCTAACCTACATTTAGGACAGAGCCTTCTCTCCCCAAACTCTTTTAAAGAAATTGAATACCAAAAAATTTAAAAATATTACAAATATTACAAAACTATGCAAGATACCACCATCTCCGTACGAGTTGATGAAGTGATTCATAAGCAAATGAGAGTACATGAAGACATTAATTGGAGCGCGGTTCTTCGTCAATCGCTTGTCCAAAAATTGGAGCAACTGGAGACTATTGACTACGATCGTGCCCAGCACGGCGCTAAACGAATGGATGCCTTGCGAAAAGCAAAAACATTTGACCATGGAAAGCAGGTTACCGAGTTTATTCGAGAATGGCGAGAGAAAAGAAAGTAGTTGACGCATCCATTGTGGCAAAATGGTTTGTAACTGAAAAAGACACCGAGCAAGCTCTGCAACTGCGTCATGATCATCTTACCGGGAAAGCGCTGCTCATTGTTCCTGAACTGCTTTTCTCAGAGGTGCTGAATGTCCTTCGCTACAAAAGCCACGGGCAAAAAGTCTTGGAAGAAGCCAATGCTTCATTATGGGAGATTCAACTGCATATCGAACATACAAACACTTTTCTCCTCCAACGGGCAATCTCGTTAGCATTGCAGTTCAAGCTTTCTCTGTACGATTCTTTGTATGCCGCGCTCTCCCAGATACACGGCTGTCCGCTGGTGACCGCTGATGAAAAACTAAGAAAATATCCTCTCTCTGTTCCCCTGCTTTAATCCCCAGAATTTTCTTTACGCTGTATCTCGCTGTATCTTCTTTCTGGTCACTCTTTTTGCTTCTTTCTTCGCCACGGCAGTTTTATTCTTTCTTTGAATTTCCTTTTTTGCCGAACCCCCTCCTCCTTTTTTGTTGCAGAATTTTCTTTCTTCTGTTTCTCTTTCTCCTCTTTCCGCTTTTTCTTTTTTGGTTTTTTCTGAGGAAGGGGCTCTTCCTCTTTTCTCTGCACAAGATAGACATCTTCGCCGGTTTCTGGATTTTTCCCGATAGCTTTCTGCCCCCCCAGATATGCAATATATTCTTCAAAAGAAATGCTTCTGCACAGATAGCGCTCGACGAGCCGAGATCCCTGCTGGTACGCTGCGTATTTTTCTGAGCCAGCCGTGCTGAGCAGTGCTTTTACCCGCAGCAGCAGCGGGTCTTCTTGGAGGGGTTCGTTTGTTTTTGCCAGCGTATTAACGGCATTTTCCAATTCCGCTGGCGATAACGCTTCCCCGCTGGCGGCCTGTTTCGTTATTTTTGGGGCAAGGCCCCGCTCCTGATTCTGCAGGCGGAGGCGATAATACGCATCCTCTTTGCCTTCGTAAAGCTGGGGGATATGCTCGTCATTGCAGTTCTGCAGAATGCGGCGTATGAAAACGGCATACTCCACCCGGCCTTGCTCCCTGGCGTTATAAGCTCGCACCTGGAGCGCCCACATCAGGGCCGAAATATCGTCCATCGGTGGGAACGAGAGAGAATAAAGATTTAAAGATTGTGGAGAGATAGCGCTATCCAATCTAGCGAATGAATGACGGCTGGCCGCGAGCTCGGTCGGTTTCCTGCTTTCAAAATCCTTCCAAAACAGGACAATGCCATCGAAGAAACCGACCAATTAATCCTCATAAACGATACAAGTTCCTCGCTCGCTTCTTGGCCTAGTCGTCATTCATTTAGTTGATAGTCCCTGAAGAAATCTACTCTTTTTCTTTCGATAATTCTTCTGCAACTGTTTTCCGAACTGTTTCTTCATGAAGAGACCTCTCTTTCTGAACCCCATAAGACTTGAAAAGGCCCTGTACTGCTGCCGTTACCGCTCCGGCATCGCTCTGCAGCTCGGCCATAATCTGGCGGTCTTCCCGGGATTTGTAGAGAAACTTGTTGGCCATCGCGCGCAGGAAGTAGGTGATGGGATGCATGCGCCAGTGGTGCTCATAATCGGTCAAGAGCCAGGCATCGAGGGCAACCAAGACGTCACCCTGCTGCATTTTCTGCTTGTGGCCTTCTTTTTCGACAAGTGCCTCTCGAACGTTCTGCAGATCCATTTTTATTTTCAGCATCAGTGTTACTTCTGGCGTCTTTTCTTTCCATGGCCGCAGCTCGATGAACGTGTTTTTTCCTTCCGGCTGCACGGACTCTTCAGTCTTCTTTTCCCGCTTGCTGTACTGCCTTCCTTCCAGAACTTTGTTGATGGCCCGGAAGAGATCTTCGGTCCGAAAAGGACCATGGTAGCGCAGTTCCCGATTATTGATGACCAGGTTTTTCTCGTGGGATGTTTTCATGATCTTGGTTTTCTTTTTGGTTTAAACAGCTTTTATCTCTTCTTTTTTTGGCTATTTTTTCTGCTTGTTGCTCTGCTTTCTTTTTTCCTCTCGTTGTTTCTTTATGCTCGATAATCTTTATGGTCGATAAGTATACTGGAACGTATTCAGGAACTTTTTAATCCGGGCATGCAGGTCTTCGACATCGTCTTTCAGCCAGCGCTCCGCTTTGGCATAATGTTCTTGGAAAAAATATTTCTCCAAGACCATGCCCAGCAGCCACCAGAATGGTTTTGCTTGCCATTTTCCCTTCCGGTCGCTGACCACATAGCCGTCAAAGGTCATATGGAGCGTTCCCTGCTGGACCTGCAGCTTCTTTCCGTCGTGCTCCACGCTGACATCCTGCACATCAGCAATGTTCAGCTTTAGGGCGATGACTAATGCATAATAGTCGGTAATATTGCGAAAAGGCTCGATGGCCAGCTGAAACTGCTTGCCGCCGGGCAGCACCTGCTCTTCGTTCAGCTTTTCATGCCAATCCCAGCCTTTTTCGTAGAACCAGGAGGAGATCAGGGCATACAACTCTGGGACATTCATGAAGCCGGTGTAGCTGAATTTCAGATGGTCGACGATCAGATGCCTTTCTGCCATGAGAACCGGTCTAGGCAGGGGAATATTTAAACAGTTTGGTTTTTGTTCTCTTCACAAGGGACACGTGTTTCTTGAAGCACCAAAAACTTTAATAAGCTCAATGCTCCCCTCCGCTGAAGATTGGGTAAGAAAGAGGGGGTGTCTATGGCGAAAGGCTTTTTCAAGAATATTCTGAAGCGCTTGCAGTTCAACCCTTTTAGCAAGAAAAACCACGTCAAGCTCGGCCTGTATGGGCCGCCCAATAGCGGAAAAAGCACCTTAGCAAATCGCATTTGCCAGGATTGGCTGGGCGAAGAGATGTCGTCCGTTTCTCATATCGCCCACGAAACCCGGGAGATCATCGTCAAAGAGCAGGTCAGCATTAAAAATAAGCGGGGGAAAGAGCTCACTTTTTCGCTCGTCGATACGCCCGGCATCGCCACGAAGATCGATTATGAAGACTTTATCCGCAAAGGGCTGAAAAGGACGGAAGCAAAATTGCGGGCCAAAGAAGCCACGAAAGGGGTCATTGACTCGATAAAATGGCTGGATAACATGGATTCCGTGGTCGTGGTGCTGGATGCGACGAAAGACCCCTATTCCCAGGTCAATATCACTATCATGGGCAATCTCCAGGCCCGGAACATTCCGGTATTGATTGCCGCGAACAAAGTTGATCTCCGCAAAGCCAATATTGAGGTCATTAAAGCAGCGTTTCCCCAATATCCTATTGTGGGCATCTCTGCCAAATATGGAAAAGAGATCACGGACTTTTACGAGCAGCTGTTTAAGCTCGTAAAATAAGGGGTTGGTACATCGGGCGTCTTGCATCTGCAAAATCGTCCCGACCGAGAAAAGAAAATATTTAAAAAGGAGAAAAAAGTCATTCCTCTGGAGCCCAAGAGGAGTGCTGAATAAAAGAGCTGAAGAGAAGAGATGAGCAATAAAAGAGAAAAGAGGGTGGCATGGTAACCTTTCAATTCATTCCGTATAGCGACATTGAAACCTTGACTGCTGCCAAGCGAGTAAACAAGCTGCTGAATATCGTCAAAGAAAACCGTATCGTCATCATGGAAGGCCGCCTGCGCAAAGAAGAAGAGGCGGACCTGATCGAGATCACCATGGAGGAAATCTCTCAGAAATTTAAAGGCATTGAGCTGAGTGTTATCTATCCCGACCGCAGCAAGCAATCAGGAGTGCAGAAGATGAAAGGCGCTTTTGCTACGGTTCTCCTGGGTGATCGGCAAGGCCTGACGATCATCGGCCCGGCGTCCATCGTCAAGAAGATCGAGAAGAATCCGGATAAGATTGAGCTTTTTACCCGAGAGCTGAACGGATCGAAGCGCAGCCCGGCGAAGAAGCTGAGGCGGAGCTGATCATGCCGCACCGCTGTGTTCGCTGCAATATATTTTACGAAGATGGGGCACAGGAAATTCTGAAAGGCTGTACGTGTGGCTGCCGCCTGTTCTTTTACGTCAAGAAGAAAGCGATTGAAGAAGGCAAAGAGCTGCTGACGACGCTAAGCGACGAAGAAAAAGGGCAGATCGAGAAAGATGTAGCAGAGATCCTGTATATCAAGAATGAAGACCCCAACAAGCCGGTGGTGCTCGATCTGGAAGCTATCCGCGTGCTGCAGCCGGGAAAATATGAGCTGGATTTAGTGCATCTCTTCAAGAAAGACCCCCTTATTATTAAGCTTGAAGAAGGCAAATACATGATAGATCTGGCTCAGGCGTTCAGAAAGGATAAATAGGGAAACAGCTCTTTCTTCTTGCCAATTTATCCTCTCTCTATCTCATTCATGCCTTCCTTCACGGCGATTATCGGGACTGCTGCGACGCTGCTGTCGAGCACTAAAACCATCCCGCAAATTATCAAGAGCCTGCGCACTAAGCGGCTGCAGGACCTTTCTCACGGGTGGATCCTCTTAGGCATTGCTTCCGGCTATTTCTGGATCGTCTATGGGCTGCTCTTACGAGATTTCCCGCTCATCAGCAGTTCGGTTTTTACATTGGGCTCTTTTCTGGTCTTGTTTGCGCTGAAGAGGAAGTATGGGTGAGACGCTAGGCATTGAGGACAGAGCCGTCTGGATAGAAAGCTATTAAAATACGAGCTGATTTGTTCTTTTATGCATTTAAAAGATAAGAAATGTGCTTGTGCTACGAAGCAGGTTGAACGACTACCACAAGAGGGGATTGATGCTCTATTACGAGATCTTCAAGGCTGGAAAGTTTTTGAGAATCATCACTTAAAGAAAGAATATAAGTTTCCTACATATATGGATGGTGTGCAGTTTGTAAACCAACTGGCAGCAATTGCTGAAGAGCAGAATCATCACCCCGAAATCTATCTCGGCTGGAGAAGAGTCACTGTAGAAATCTATACGCATGTTGTTGATGGGCTAACGGATAATGACTTTATTTTAGCTGCCAAGTATGATGCGTTGAGAACGCCATAAATAATGCGGGTCAACATTACAGCTTACTCCTCTGCGCTTTCTTCCAATATCGATGTGGCTTCCGCGTTCACTTCAGCAGCCATATCAGCCAGCCGTCGCTTGTAATTCTCCAGAGAAATCGGATCGGGATGCGTGAAATCAAGAAGGGAGATCCTTTCCACCGGAATCCCTTTCGTCTGAAGCTGGCAGTAAAGATTATTGTAAGAACCAAAGAGATGAGCAAATCCTCCAGCGTGAGCTACCACCCCCTCCATTCTTGCAATAGATTCGACAGCTAACTCATCGCGTTGTTCCAAATCGCCCAGCTCAACAAGCTCATGGTCAATAAGTACGTCGAGGAGGTAAAGACAGTCTATCCAAGGTACAGCTCTCTGCAGTTCCTTTCTGGAACCATGTTCCGCCAGATCAAATAAAGCATCAATGCATGCCTCTGCTGGGTTGTTGGATTTTCTATAAGATGCATTTATTCTCTCCATCCCGCACGCATTTGAAGTAGTAATAGAAAAATACAGAGCATTCAATTGGGTAATCCTTGAGGCAGAGAGGATAGTGGGTGGTTCTGAGGTACTTCGTCGCTCAAGTTCTCTTAACAGCTTTTTAGTGCCAGATTCGGTATAATCAACGGGGATAAGAGAAATTTCTCTTCCTGGCTGCGACTGTTGGTACAAATGCGCAGCTACTCTTGCTCCTTTACATAAACTAGCAACCGCGTAATCATTAAACTTTGAGAAAGAAGGGATTGTTGCGGCAAGGGGAGCGTCTGAAGGCGCTTCTAGAGTGATCACATCGGGTTTTAGTTTAGCAAAAGCTCTTTCATAACGACCTGTTTTATCTAAATCTGGGTGTATTTCCCCCAGCAAAAAAACTTTCTCGGGCATTCCCCTCTTTTTTGAGCTATCCTATTTAAATGTTATCCCCGTGCAACTACAACTTACTCCTCTGCGCTTTCTCTGCAATAATCGCCGAATGCCCGGTTTCGTCTTCGATGATGATCTTCAGCGTCTCTCTGCCCAGAAGCACAGCATCGAGCTTCTTCAGCAGGTTCTTGGCTTTTTTCTGGGCAGTAGGGTCCTCTTCGCTGTCCATGGTCGACTGGATGACTCCTTTAACCTGCTGGAGCAGGCCTTCGACATTGGTGACGTATCCATTCGCCGCAGGACCAGGCTCTATAGTTATGATATGGGGGATCTTGACCGTCGCTTCTCCGGACTTGACGATGCGGATGTTCAGGTCTGCTTCTGATGACACGTCGAGCGTGTACTTGCAGGGCTCTTTTTTCTCCGCGGGCTCGACATCTGATTTTTTATAGCCGCAGCTGTTGCAATCCATGGAAAAGACATAGACTTTTCCGAAAAGGGGGATCTCAATCTCTTCCTCGCGGAGGGTGAGCGTCTTGGCATTACAGAGATTGCAGGTTTCGCCCGTAAGTTCTGCCATATATTAAAAATAAGATAGCTTTTTAAAAAGGTTATTGTTTTCGGGATGGAAAATAGTCTTGAACAGAAACCATGCGCAGAGGACAACCTTTTCAGAAGACCTTGGACGCTTTAGCAGCTTTTCCTTTGTGGAAGTATGTCCGGCAGAATTGCTGGGATGTTTCCTCTACTGCTTTAGCTTCTTTTCATTATACAAGTTGCCGAGCCATTGCGCTTTCTGATGGAACTTCCATAAGCTTGTCCCACATCTATCCCATACATCCACCGGCGTACTATCTGGAGCCGATGCTCGAAGCTTTCCTGCAGAGAAATGCGCTGGCAAAGCTGCATGCTATCCTTGTCGCCGGAGATCTTCCTCACGAACTGGAAACCTGCTGCAGCCTTTATGATATTCCGGTCATTGGAACCTATTTCGTTGAGCCTTCGTATGATAGCCGTGACCGCCGTGATATCATCGTTCTGCCGGAAAAGCAGGAAGTGCGGATTTATACGGCAGATGCTGTTATTTTCCGTTCTTTTTCTAGGGAGCGTGCTTTACGATGAGCTCAGAACCAAAACCGTGCGAAGAACTGGGTAAATTATTACAGCAACAGCCTTGCTGGATGGAAGTTCCTTGGGGAGAATGGCGGGTTGCTTCCTTGCCCCTGGCATCGTTTGCGTACGATCCATGCCGGGCCATTGTTCTTTCCGATGGTTATTTTGTGGCATTATCTCACATTTTCCATTGCGACCCCCCAAAAACCTATCTGGAGCCGATGCTTGATGAGCTTCTTAAAAACAGCCCTGCTGAAGAGCTCGAACACCGCGTGCAGGCCATTCTGGTGACCGGAGATGCACCAGAAGAGTTGGAAGCCTGCTGCGAACAGTATGGGATACCCGTTGTCGGCAGATTTACCATAAATACAGCAATATACGACGACGGAGGACGAGACCTCTTTGTTCTGCCGGAGATACAGGAAGTGCGGATTTATCTGCGGTCTGCGAGCGCTCAGGATTTTTTTGGGGCGTACGTCGCCCGTTCTTTTCGGAGGGAGAGGTGAAGTTGTTAAAGAGCAATTGAACGAACTCCCGAAAAACATATAAACCTCGCTGAGGAAATTCTGTCTTATGGCCTTACGCATGCCCAAATCCATGGACGAGTGCATCTACTTTACAAACCGGCCCGTCGGCAAAGGGCAGGTCATTGCCTGGGTGTACCGGAAAACCTGCCCGAAATGCAAGAAGGATACGATGGGCAAGCCGGTGGAAAAAGGCAAAGTAAAAACGCGTGCGCAGATGTACGCCTGCCCGGCATGCGGCTATACGGAAGAAAAAACCGCGCATGAAGAATCGCTGCAGATCGAAGCGCAGTTCACCTGCCCGTCCTGCAGCAAAGAGGGGGAAGCAAAAGCTCCGTATAAGCGCCAGGCCTATCAGGGAATTCAGTCGTATCTGGTGGTTTGCCCGTCTTGTAAAGCAAAGATTCCAATCACGAAGAAGCTGAAGGAGAAGAAGGCGAAAGATGCTGTAAACGATGAGGATGAGTTGTAGGGTTTTTGGCTACTTTTTATTGTTCTTTGATCTTGCTTCTTTAGAACGTCCCTATCATTAAAAGCCTTTCTCTCCCCCTGCCGTAATGGTTCACATAGTGGAAGAACTTCTGGACACCTCTCTTTCGGACGACGATGGCGAGGGAATTGCTGCGGATCGCGAGGGGGCAGCCATTTCCATCGGTGTCCATGTAGATAATAGTCCCCCCTGCTTTTTCCGGCCAGTTTTCTGTCAGATCGAGAATAACATCCGTTCCAGGCTTTTCGATACTTTTATCGTGCAGCAGCCGGTAATCTTTCCAGGAAAGCCGGTATGCAGTCCAGCGTGATGGCTTTTTCCAGCTCTTTCCCAGCACCTGCTCTAGAAAAATGGGGAGTTCTGGGGGCAAAATTTTTCTAGGGATGGGAGCAGCGGCATACGAAAAATACAACAGCTTTTTTTCCTGCCGAAAGGGAAGGTGCTGCACAGCTTTCCGTAATCGCCGATATCTTTCTTCATCAAAAAGGCCAAAGAGCTGCACGCTCGGCACAGCACTTCTCTTCCGTAGCTCTGCTTTTATCTGCTCGACAGAGTTCACATACCGAGCGTTAACGCCCATGGTACCAGCCTCCGGCTGCTAACCGTTGCGCTTTGACCACCTCTTCGACAGCATGCAGGGATTTTTTTGAGACTCGAAAGATGACAAAGGTGTTCCAGCGGGGCATTATTTTCTTAGCGATTTTTTCCTGCGTATCATACAGGCAGAGCGCTCCGCCTTCCTGCCTTTTTAGCGTCGAGAAATAGAGGATGAACGCTAACAATCTCTGTTCCAGCTGGTCATCATGGCAGAGCAGGAAATCGGTGTCTTGATAGAGAGACGCTGCCAGATCGATAGCTCCGCTCTTTAGTTTCATACCCGTTATCTCTTCAAGAAAGCTGGTAAATGCAGAAGACCGCAGAGCATCCCGGAACTCTTGGAGCACGGGTTCTTTCATGCCCGAAAAATCTGCACTTTGCTTGAACTGGAAAAGGTCTGACGCTTTTGAGAAAAATGGCAGCTCTCGTACTGCCTGGAGAACGGGAAGCAGTTTTTCTTCGACGAAGAAATTAGAGAGGACAAGGTGGGGAAAAGGCCGGGCGCCTTGGAAGCGCTTTTTCAGCAAAAGCTTCTGTTTTTTCTGCAAGTATTGTTTTCGGATCCAAAGTTTAGCCGGTTCTGTGTTATTCATCATTTGGGCACTGTTTCCGGTTCTTCCGCACGTTCACATGCCTTCTCGTCCGGCGAATAGAAAATCGGGCAGTAATCGCCATCCAGGAAGCCTGCATATATGCGATCCCCCCATTGCTGCTCCCGCAGGGCAAAAAGAGCCGTGCCATAGGAATGATACCTATCGTTTGACGGCAATTGCAGATCGTCTGCGAAAAGCCGGGGTTCAACACTAAAGTACTCACAGATATCAGTGTAGGTGCTGAGAAGTTCTCCCAATCGCATTCTCCCCGCTTCGTAAATAAAATTGGTATTGCCCGTCGCTTCGTAGAGTTCTCTTCGCAAATGCTGTTCAACGCCGCTGGCATGCCCTTCCAGGAGATACGCCGACGGTGCTACCACATCGCGATGTTGATATTGCACGGCATGCGTCAGCTCATGGCCAAAAATGAGAGCCAGTGTTTCAGGCTCTTCGAATCGGTAAGGGATGTACGAGAGATTGAGCGTATTGCCCTGCGGAGAAAAAGAATTGGCATTCGAGACGACACGGTTATACGCACTCATGCCGGCACCGTATCCCAGAAAAGCGCAACAGCCCGCCATGAGCAGGTGTACGACCCAACCGTTTGATCTTCTTTCTTTCTCTTCAAGCAACCCCCGCAACGCTTTTATGCCAAAGCCAATGGACAGCATCGCGCCGCCGATGCCAAAAACTCCCCCCACCGCCATTAAAAAAGCGCTTAAAGGCTGTTCGACTGCTTTGGAAAATGCCGCTCCCATGCCGACTTCAATACGAGGGAAATCGTAATTGCTTGTCTCCAGAAACTCGTCGAAGAGCGGCTGTATATCAGTCCTGAAGTGTTCAACAACTTCTTGCTCGCTGAAATCTCCAAGAGACTGGCTGCTTTCCGGGGTGTTGAGAAAGCCTATCTCTTCCTGAATAATCTCTTCGAGAATCGGGATATTCTCTTCCTGAAACAGCACGTCTTCGGTACGGCGATTGATAGAGCCTACGATGGTTTGGGGATGTTGTTTACTTGTCGGAATCTTTTCTGGACTCCCGGAAAGAACATACATCGCTCCCAGCGAAAAGCATAATGCTGCGGCGAAGGCCGGCAAACGTCTCTGGTGTTGCATTTCTTTCTGGTTAAGATTTGCTCCTATAAAAACCCCGCGTTTTTTCTCTGCCTATCGAAAAACTTCTCTCCTCTCGCTTCTTCCATTTCCCCCAAAGAAACGTTTATATAAAGTGCTCTCCCTTTTTGGCTTATGCCCCAGAAAAAAGCTCCAGAGAAAGTACTGATTACTGCCGCCCTGCCGTACGCCAACGGCCCCATCCATATCGGCCATTTGCTCGAATACATCCAGGCAGACATCTCTTCCCGCTTTCTCAAGCAGGCCGGCAAAGATGCCCTCTATATCTGCGCGTCAGACATGCATGGCACGCCTATCGAGATCAATGCCCAGAAAGCCGGATTGCCGCCGGAAAAATTTGTCGAGAAGTTCTGGCACGAGCACCAGCGGGACTTTGCGGCTTTCCAGATCCAGTTTGACAACTATTACAAGACCCACTCGCCAGAAAACAAAGAGCTGGCAGAATATTTCTTTCAAGCCCTAAAGAAAAAAGGGTACATCACGAGAAAGAAAATTGCAGTGATGTACTGCACGACGTGCAAAAGAACCCTGCCGGATCGTTTTGTCAAAGGCACGTGCCCCCACTGTAAAACGAAAGACCAGTATGGCGATGTGTGCGAGCAGTGCGGCAGCGTGCTCAAAGGGATGGACTTGCTCCAGCCATACTGCGTCACGTGCCAGAGCGCTCCCCAAAAGAAGCAGAGCGAGCATTATTTCTTTACGCTGAGCGCTTTTGCCAAGCCGCTGCAGCGCTGGGTGAATTCCAAGAGCTCTGGCATCCAGCCGGAAGTCCGCAACTGGCTGGCCGCGTGGTTCGAGAAAGGCCTGGAAGATTGGTGTGTCTCTCGGGATGCGCCGTACTTCGGCTTCGAGATCCCGGACAGCAAGAAAGAGACGGGTGAGATCAAGTATTTCTACGTCTGGCTGGATGCGCCCATTGGCTACATCTCTTCGACGAAAAATTACTGCGAGAAGCTGAAAAGAGAGAAAGAAAAAGCGGAGAACAAAAAAACTAAAAATGCGAGAGAGAAAAAATGCTCCTGGGAAGACTATTGGAAGAAAGGCAGCATACAGCATTTCATCGGCAAGGACATTGCGTACTTCCATTTCCTGTTCTGGCCGGCCATGCTGCTGGCGATGGATATCCCGTTGCCGAAGATCACGGTACATGGCTTCATTACGGTAAATGGCGAGAAGATGAGCAAGTCCCGGGGGACGTTCTTGACGGCGCAGGACTTTCTGCAGCGCTATCCGGCGGAAGCCTTGCGCTTTTACTATGCCAGCCATCTTGACCGGAGCGTCGTGGATGTCGATCTCAGCTTCCAGGAACTTGCCGCTGTGAACAATAATGTTCTCGTCGGAAAACTCGGCAATTTCTGCTATCGCACGTTGAGCTTTGCGCACAAGAATTATGGGGCCGCCAAAGCTATTGCCGCCGAGAAAGCCTTGCAAAAAGACGCTGAGAAGCTCTTGGCAGCGGCGAGAAAAGCGTACGAACAGCAGGACATTAAAGCAGCTGTTAGAAGCATCTTGCAGATAGCGGATATCGGCAATGCCTATTTCCAGCAGCACGCTCCCTGGGAAAACCCCGTAGCGAAAGAGAAAGAAGTTGCCTGGTGCGTGAATCTGGTCCGCAATCTGGCGATCCTCGTGCAGCCGGTCCTTCCGGAGTTCAGCAGGAAAGTGTATCGGGCTCTGGCTTCTGATGCTCTTTCTTTCGATGCGCTCAGCTTCTCGTGGAAAGGAAAGCTGCAGCCCGTCGAAAAGCTCGTCGAGAAAATAGAAGAAAAGCCGCTTCTCGCCGAAGCAGAAGAGAGAGCAGTTTCCCAGAAGCCTGAACAGCAAGCTCTCCGAGTTGAGAAAGAGTTTCCTTTGCAGCTTGCTGTCGGCTTTATCCAGAATGTCAAAGTGCATCCGAATGCTGAGAAACTCTACATCCTTGATGTCGATTTTGGCAAGAAGCTCGGGAAGCGGCAGGTGGTTACCGGCTTGCGGCAGCACTTCTCTGCAGAAGAGTTGCAGGGAAAGAAAGCAGTTTTCTGTGTCAACCTGAAGCCGGCAATGTTTCGTGGCGAAAAGAGCGAAGCTATGATCCTCGCGGCAGATGATGAGAAGACTGTTGGGCTGCTCTTTGTAGAAAAGACTCCCATCGGTGCAGAAGCTACTTTTGGCAGCCTGAAAAACGGGCAGCGGGAAGTGACTTTTGATGAATTTTTGCAGCTGCAGATGGTCGTTTCGCAGGGGAGAGTTTTCTATGATGGTAAAGCGCTGGCAACGCCGAAAGAAGAAGTGATAGTAAAACAGGTGAAAGATGGGGCCAGAGTGCGGTGAATCTGAAAAGTACGTGAATGCTTCTTCTGACCAAAATTTTATATAAGCCTGTTATTGAGGGGTTTATTATGGCTAGAAAAAGAGTGGTATTAAGCGCCGATGGTGTAATTGGAAATCTCTTCACTCCGTATGGCTTAGATACCAATGTTCTGGTTGATGTCATCCTTTATCCAAAAGCAGTAGAATACTTCCAGAAAAAAGGCTACTCTTTTCCAAATAAATTTCTTTGTACCCTGCGTCAATGCCTTGGAGAGTGTAAGGGTGTTTTGATTAATCGGTACGATTATTCGGAAGAGAAAGCAAATAAAGAGATTGACAGAGTTCTGTATGATTTTATGATTGAAAAGCTTCCGGGGGTTATGATTGAAGATGATATCGAAGTCATTGAAGAAATTGGGCGGAAACATGGTTTAAATGCTGAGGACGTTCCTATAATTTACGGATTTTGGAAATTGAAGATCAACATGGTTGTCGTTCGTGACCATGCTTTTGAGAAAACGTGTAAAGAATTGAATATCAATGCAATACGATGGCCAACTTTTAGTTAAATTCTTCTGATGCGAGAAGTTGATAGGCTTTTCTTTTATTCCCACAAGCTTGTTTTAAAGCTTTTTCCCAGCGCTGTTTTCTATAAGACTGAGTCTGTTGATACGAATTTTTTAATACGGGTTCTTGGCTCATCATGGCATGAATCATCCTGAATGAAACAGCATCCCACATCTGTTTATTAAAGTCTTCCAACTGATGAAGAACTTCTTGCCCAATTTTCTGGACATTTATGGTTTCTTGCATATCTCTTTTAGTAAATGGAGGGGGTTTTATAAAATTTTCTGATCATTTTTGTTACTCTTTTAAAAAGATACAGTAAGTAAACTGTCTTGCTAGTAAAAGCTCATATGACTATATAGTATCGACATTTATATTATTTAGATTAACTGTCATAAAAAAGTTTATATAGGGTGCTTCTTTCTCTTTTTACTCAGCATGCAGCAAAAAAGAGGGTGTTCTGCTAGCGGAGCGTATTGGAGAAGTAAAACAGATTCCGGAAAAGCTTTCTTTCGTTCTTGCAGCTTCTCTTCCCAAAAAGGCCAAGTCACGGTGTTCATTATCATCGGCATCCTTATTCTCTTTGCCTTTGCCGCGCTGCTTTTTTTGGCGAAAACTATTGTCAAAGAACCGCTCAGCACCGCCAAAGAGCCGGTGCTGGAAGACGTGCCGCAGGAATTCCAGCCGCTGCAAGCGTATACGGTCGAATGCCTGAAGCAAGTCGGCGAGCAAGGCGTGCGCTTGCTGGGCGAGCAAGGCGGCTATATCGATCCAACTCTTGCCGGTAAATTCTCTGCGTTTGATCCGACGGATGCCGATGGGATACCTTTTGCTTCTGGTGCCGTTCCGTATTGGCAATATAATGCGAATCCCAATAGCGAAAATGCGATCGCCTTTGCTTCAAAAAAGCCCGAACTTTTTGCTTCGAAAGATCCGGATGATGCCATCGAGGCGCAGCTGGCCCGCTTTATCGACGGGAAGCTGGCAGGCTGTTTGGATGATTATGAGCCGTTCCGAGAGCAGGGTTTTACCATGACCGCAGATGCGCTTGATAAGGAGACGGAAGTCGTCATTCTGGATGCGGCGGTCGATGTTTTCCTTGATATGGAAGTGAAAGCGAGCCGAGGCGATGCCCAAGCCACC
>CAZOPZ010000016.1:14683-23445 GCA_964582035.1 uncultured Methanosarcinales archaeon
GTATTATGAGCTGGCAGAATCGATTGTTGCAGCAGAAGAGCAGTTCAGTTTCCTGGAGCGGCAGGTGTTAGAGCTGATCCAGATCTATTCCGGCCTGAACGAAGAAAAGCTTCCCCCCACCTCTGCACTGTCTTTTGATCTCGGCGATCGGACCGTGTGGACGGAGCAGGATGTCCGGCAGCAGTTACGCAGCGTGCTGAACTCCTATGTCCCGATGCTCCGCTTCTTAGAGAGCGAGAATTTTGTCCGCAGCGAGTTTCCGACTGCAGACCTCTCCTATCTCCACCAGCGGCTGTACGACAATATGATCCTGCCGTTCCCCGTCGAGCCAAAAGTAAGCATCGATCTGGACTATTTTGACTGGGCGCCTTATTTTTCCGTGAACAGCGATAATGGCCTTATCCAGCCCGTGCCCCTGGAGACGCATTTTAACGTGCTGAACTTTTTCATGGACACCTACAACGTCGTGTACGACCTGAGCTTTCCGGTATTGATCACGCTGCGGGACGAGAAAGCGTTCAATGGAAAAGGCTATAGCTTCACTTTTGCGCTCGAAGCAAATATCCGCAACAATGAGCCGGTGCGCCCCGAAAGCATCATTATCCCGCCCATAACGCCGAAAGAGCAGAGCATCATCTGTGATAAGCAGCACTGGGACACGGAACCGATACGGGCTTTGGTGTTAGACAGCTTTACCAAGCAGCCTTTGGACGCCGTGCAGGTGGGATTTTCTATTCCCGACACGGATTTCTGCACAATCGGGGAAACGAACGCTGTGGGCGTGCTGGAGAGTTCGTATCCTGCCGTGTACGGTGGCGTGGGCAGTTTCATCAAAACGGATTATCTGACGGCGTTCTATCCGATTGACACGT
This sequence comes from uncultured Methanosarcinales archaeon, assembly GCA_964582035.1. Lineage (GTDB taxonomy): Archaea > Nanobdellota > Nanobdellia > Woesearchaeales > GW2011-AR9 > JAUYQE01. The sequence goes on from CAZOPZ010000016.1 coordinate 15,556, forward strand.
ACCGCTATAAAGAAGAGCCCGGCGTTTTCGGGTATGCAGTTTTGGGAATGGCGGAGCCGGCGATTGAATTGCACAAAATGCGCGATATTCTTGTTACGGTAAAGAAAAAGCTGCTGGAAAAGTGTGTTGGCGATCGCTGCTTCTCCTCCAGCATTTTTCCGGCGACGGCTTTAGAGGTCTTTTCATACACGCCAAACGAACTCGATGAAAAGCACCGCTGGCGCTTTACCGGGATTACGCAGCCGTTGGAGCCAACAGAAACGGCGACGATAACGCTGCGGAAAGTTGCAGACTTTAATCCCCGGCTGCGCATGGATGATTTTACGGCAGCAGTAACGCTCAGTGGCGATGAACAGCAAACTGTACAGCTGGTTCCTGGCATTTATGAAGTCGAAGGCCTGATTGTTGATGGCCGCGAGGTCGTCATTCCTAAAGAAGAGCGCTGTTACGATATATTGCCTTTGGGCATTTTAGAAGAATGCTACACGCTGAACCGGGTGGCGATGGATTCTGTCATGAACGGGCAGGCGGGCTGGAATACTGAAAGCACGTATGTGACGATTACGCCGGAAGACCTGTACAGTGCTTCGGGCATAGAATTTTACCTGCCCAGCGCGGAGTTTTTGCGGGTGCCGCCGCGAGAGCATGTCCGCGTCATTGAGGACCTGCAGCTGATGGGAGAGATGGAACGCATCTCGCAGATCCCCGAAGTGCGGCGGAGCTTAGCGCCGCGGTTTACATAATATGGCAACAAAAAAAGCTGAAAGAAAGGCAGGGGAAGGGCGTGTACCACAGAAAGCAGTGAGCCTCTTCCTGATCTGCGTCGTGCTCCTGCTTCCCTTTTCAAGCGCGAGCGCTCTGGCTGCAACGATAAGCATTACCAAGAATAGCGGCTCGGCGAATGGAGCCGGATTTTTGGATGGCAATGGCGATACCTGGAGCGTGGAAGCGTTGGTTGCGGGAGCAGCGGGAACAGTTTTGCCAGAAGATGTGCGCTTGCGGGTGGGAACAACTGACCAGCCTTTTGCCTCTTGCACCGCTTCTGTCGGGGGACAGTTATGCAGTTATTCGTTGCCGCTAGAAGAAGGCGTTGCGGAAGGAAGTTATCCGTTTTCGGTTGCATACCTTGCTGAAGAGAGCGCTCCGGCGAGAAGCACGATCAGTTCAGACCTGAGTGCCCCAGCCATTCGTATTGCCGTGCTTCGCCAGCAGGAAAACAGCCTGTTTTTAGATGTGACGGTTACAGACGATCCAACGAATGCTGCCGGATTGCAGAAGATAGAGATTCTTGACGCTGATACGCAGCAGCTGGTCTTAACCATTGATGATGCTCGTGCGGACTTTACGGTCGGGCAGAAAGAGTATCATTTTGCGGAGCGATTGCCCGGAAGCTTCAGCGGGGAAGGGCCGCGCAGAATAACGGTGAAAGCGGTTGATAGATTGGGGCATGAGGCGAGCAGGACCACCTCTGTGCCGACGGATTTTGTGCGGCCGGAAATTTTGGCGGGAACGGTGCAATTCCCGGATGCCGGAGATTTTATTGGCCAAGTAACGATACCTTCTTCCATGACCGTTGATGTCCGGGAGACGAGCGACGTGAATCTGAATGGTGTTATGGCTGCTTCTGAACAGCTCACCTTTGAAAATCAGCAAGCCAGCTGCACGGCCGATGATGAAGAGCCGGGCTTGTGGCATTGCACCTGGGAAGAGGTGGAGATAGCTCCGCAGGCTTCTCTCTCGGTAAAGATCACCGCTACTGATGCTTTTGGTAATCCGCAGGAAGCAACGATACAGAAGAGCTTTACTCCTGATACCACGCCGCCGGTTATCGAGTTCTTTGGCACGCCGCGGACGTTTGAAGGCAAGAGTTTTGTGAAGCAAGGCCAGAATGTGCTCATCTTGCAAGCCCGCGATGACGGCTCGGGATTGGCCCGAGAAAAGATTACCGCCAAGCTGGGAGCTTTTTCCGGAAGAGGGGATCATGAGATGCCGGACGAGTGCCATGAAGAAGGCGATCTTTTTGTGTGCACGTGGGAAGCCAATTTGGAGCAGTATACGGATCGCGTGGATGTCAGCCTGACTACTTTTGCAGACAAAGTGGGCAATGATGGCCCGCGGGAGACGATCGAGCTGCTGGTGGATCCGGATCATCCGGATGTCGAGGAAGTGGAAGTTCTCGCTATCGGTGATGCCGGCGAGAAGAATTATTTCCAGAGCAATGACCGCCTGCGGCTGAAGCTGAAGGTGCGGGAAGCGAATGGCTTGTTCATCACCGTTGACCTGCATGATGTAATCAATGATGCGGACACTCTTTTTCCCGCAGGAGAGTTTAATGAAGCGGGTTGGGCGGTCTTTACCAGTGAAAATGATTGTGAGCGTGAAGAAGGGCAATGGGTGTGCACGTTGGACGTTACGGCAGATGGCTTGAAAAGTGGCACGGGTGCCCGGGAGTTCTTCACGCTGCAGGTGCTGGACACTGCCGGCAATGCTGCGGAGAATTATCCTGAAGATGCTGATGCCACAGAGAATGCCCGCTTGGAAAGCTCGTCGGAAGGCCAATACTCTCTGGAGCTTCTGGGAGTAGCGGTGGAAGAAGATCCGGAATACTGGGAAGTGGATGCCCGGCATGTTGCGGTGCAAGGGTTTGTAGACTTGGCTACGGCGCACTTGATCTATCCGCGGCTTTCTATCAATGTGCCTTTGCGTTCTGATGATGCGACGGCATTGAACGTGCAGTTGTCTGGCTGCGAGCTGAATGGGGAGCGTTCCGGGCTGACTCTAAAACGGAACTTGTTGTATGGCGGCAATATGGAAAGCGTGCAGCAGATAATGCCAACCATCGTGCTGGAATTCGACCAGTTTAATGCGGCAACGGTCTTCCCGGAACTGCCGGCAGAGGTTGATGACGAGGAATTCCGGGCTGTCGAGGTTCCAGCCGTCTGCCAGCTGCTGATTTATTCGCAGCTCGGGGATTTAGCAGTAAAGAATGCAGAAGTGCAGCTGGTGAATTTGAGTTTGCCGTTCAGCTACAGCCCGAATGGAGAGTTGTCAAAGAATATTGATGAGAAAGTGCAGGAAGCGAGGGATGATGCGGGGTATGCCATTGTCTTGTCGGACATTCAAAACGTTTTCCAATGGATTGAAGATATTAACAGCCTGGTTGTCCAGCCGGTATTGACCGTATTACGCATCATTGATACGGTTAAGATTTTACTGAATGGCCCTCAGGACATACCGGGGTTTCATGGCGTGGTGAGCGCTACGTGTGTTGCATTGAATGATGGGGAAGAGGATACGCTTGATGATATCATTGATGCCCTTCAGGTTCCGTCAGCGATCTTGAGCTGCTCTCCGGGCGCCGGCTTCTGGGAGCAGGGCGATTTCCTGTATGAGCATCAGCAGGCAATCTTGGATTGGTATAATGGCATCGTGAATACCGGGTTCCCTCAAGAATGGTTAAACTTTGTGGATGTTACTCCCCGTAATGCGCGGGGCTTGAAAGATAATTTAATTACGTCAACCGTTGGCCTTTGTATCCCCGGAATGATCCAAAATTTAGAGAAAATTGGCCAGATCCAATGCCGCTATGTCTATTGCTTGGAGACCGAAGTTGCCCAAGGCGTTCCTTTAGATGTTTGTGTTGATTTGAAAGACAATCTCCAGTGTAAGTATGTGTGGGGCGAAGTCTTCAATTTCCTGCCGTTCTTTAGTGCCGCGGATATTTTTGTGAGCAGAATAAAAACGGCGGTTCAGGACCCTATCGGCACTTTGGTATCGGTCATCTTCAGCTCTTGCCGTGACGCCTGTCCGGCATCTACGGCGGCTTCGGGCATTTGTTCCGGCGTCAATATTGTTGGTGAAGTAACCGGACAAGTGTTGGATATTTTCAACACGCTGGATCGCCATGAAGACCTGGAAGCCGATTTTTGCAGCCTTATCGATGAGGAAGAAGAATGAACAAAAAAATGATGCTTTTGCTGGGGCTGTTTTTGGTAGTTGGAACGCTGTTGGTGCTGGGGGACGATCTTTCTGAGAGTAATGACGCAGAGGTATTATCTCCTGCTGAACGACTTTCTCCTGCGGCACAAACTCAATACGACATTGATTGTCAAGGGGATGATGATCCATGTACGATAACTGGCGAGAACAGTTACCGGAGAGACCTTGGCGATGGAAACATTGAAACCGTCACCGTCCGCGATAACGACATTATCATCCGCGAGAGTACCGCAACAAACAGAGTGAGTATAACTCCTAATGAGATTGATTACTTTCGCATGACCTCTGAACAGTTTAATCTCCTCGGCTTTCGGGATGCTGAACCTCTCAACGTGCTATCTTCCTACAGAGTAGAGTACACTATCGGCGATTCTGCCCGAACTGCTACAAATACGGGAGGGATATTGGTTGTTCGCGAAGGTGACGAGGTCTTGGAGTATCTTATCGGCAACGAGCCAGTAACTCGTGACGGAGACCAATGGGTATTCCGCGGAGAGCGCTATTCCAGTCTGGAATCCACTGAAAACGAGATTAGGTTAGGAACAGGCAATGAACAAATAACGGTTACTTCTGTTGATGGCAATGTTCAGATTCGCGAACGAAGCGGTGATGGCTATTTAGTTACGACGCAGCTTTCAGACGGCAGAGTTGAAGAAACGCAAGCAGCTAATGGGCAAACGCTCTCGCGAACTCGCTATGATGCAAATGGTCGCCGAGCTTGGGAAGATCAGAATTTTGCGAATGGCAACCCGCAGAATAGGGCATTTTATTTTCCGGATGGGCGGCTTTATGGATGGTGTTCCTATGGGGGTACTCAGGCTTGTGTAAATCCCACCGTTGAATTTGACTGGCGTTCTGGCTGCCAGTATGATGAGACTGCCTGTTATACTGCTTCTCCACCGCAAGAATTCCAAGATGCCATTTACGATGATCAGCTCTGGCGGGGTGGAGTAAGTACTCTTCCTCTGGATATCGGCAGAGCACTCTTTGGGCATCCTATTTCGTTTTACACTCTTGCAAATTCGTGGGAAGGCTATAAAGAGTGGATACAAGACGTCGATAAAGCTTTTGCGAGCGCTTACCTTGGAGAAGACTATCTCGTTTCTGCCTGGTGCGAAGTTGACTGGCCGCTCGCTGCCGGAGCACCTAATGCGATTAATCTCATCCGTACGCCTCAGGACACTTTCCAATCGGCTGGCCACATTGTTGCGGAACGTGTTCCCGTCGGCCCCTTGCTGTGCGATGATGACAGAAACTGCCCCGCAAGCTTAGAGTGCCGCGAAGACCAGTTCTGCTATGGCGAGGGAGCAGGCGAACCAACCACCGGTTATCTGTACAAAATTGACTGGGGCGTTACCGCTCCGAGAAATGAAGAACTCGTCGGTGCGCGGGGAGCTGGGCAAACTATTAAGTTTAATCTGGTGGCTTATACTGATTCTGGCCGAGAAGTGTTCCTCTTTGCCGCTGGAACAGGCAGGCCCAGCCGGAATACCATTACGTTAGAGACTGGAGAAAACAGTGCTTCGACATACGCCCCTCTTATTGCAGAATATTCCCCCGAGAAATTCACCCGCGTCTGCATCGAATGGAGTGAGGATGAAGACTTTGTCCCGCAAACTCTTTCAACGGACTTTGGCGGCGGCACGGATCCGCTCTCAAATCTTTGTGACGACATCACCGAAACCCAGCCCGGCCGCACGCTCGAATCCGCCACCGACCCCACCGGCGTTTCCCAGTCGCGAACAATCCGCTATTGCACACTGAGCGGGTGCAGGTGAATGAGCTTGAAATTTTTGTTCGCAGATCGTGAACAAAACGTTTATAAATCATGAACACTCTATTGGTCAATAATGAGTCTTCCTGAACTGTGCGTTACTCCGGAAAGAGTTCGTATCCTCTATTCCGCCCTCTATAAAACGTCTCCTTTTACCGTTAGTGAGATCTCCCGCCAGGCTCACGTCAGTAAAAGCTTGGTGTCTCTGGTTTTTTTCCTTCTTGAAAAAGACGGCATTATCAAGCCCGCTAAAAAGAAAAGAATAGTCGCCAACACCCTCGCGACGAAAACGATTAAACTGTTCTTAAATCTCGATGGAATAAATCCTGCGATCTTTAAAAGATTTCCTTTTGTCCAGTCTGCAGGCGTCTATGGAAGTTTCACCAAAGGGACAAATACCGAACGTTCGGACATCGATTTCTGGGTTCTTATTCAAGAGACTGTTGAGGCTAAAGTGGCTGCGCTTACCAATGCCCTGAAAAAAAAATATCCTCACGCTCAGGTGCTGTATTTGACAAAAGATAAACTCCGCCAGCTTAAAAAGGAGGATCAGATTTTTTATTATTCTTTGGCTTTTGGATCTATCACTGTTCACGGGAGGAACTTTGAAGATGCTTAAGTTTACTGGTTGTGTGAAAGAAGGGCTTCTCCGAAGAGTGCCACGATCGGAAGAAAAAGCAGAAGAAAGCATAAAGACGGCGAAGAGATGGCTGGAAGAAGCCGAAAAAGATCGGCATGCCGAGGCTTTTAATTCTAGCGTGTTATCAGCCTATCTTGCTTTTTTCCACGCAGCACGCTCTCTGCTCTTTCTGGAAGGGTATCGGGAGAAGAGCCATTATTGTATCGCTCGATTTTTGGAAGAGAAATATGTGGCCCCCGGGTTATTAGAAAAAAAGTGGGTAGACCTATTGGATCATTATAGAGAAATTAGGCACGACAATCAATATAGCGTTAATTTCTTTACCATAGAGAAAGAAGCAACTTCTGCTTTGCGGCTCGCGCAGGAATTTGTCAAAGAGATGGAAAAGCTCTTACAAAAAATAAAGACGAGGGATTCATGACCCCTAAACAAGACCAATCAGCTACCCTCCAGGCGGGAGATGGGAACGCTCACGCTCTGGCAGCAGAAAGTGTCCTGCAGCAGCTCCATTCCTCAAAAGATGGCCTAACGCGCCATGAAGCCGAAGTGCGCCTGCATCGCTATGGGTTCAATGAGCTGAAAAAAGAAAAGCCCATCAGCGCGCTGAAAATATTTTTCAGCCAGTTCGCCAGCCCTTTGGTGTGGCTGCTGCTCGTTGCCCTGGCCGTTTCTCTCTTTCTTAACGAATTAGCGGATGCCATTGTTATCGGCAGTATCGTGGCCCTGAATGCGCTCCTCGGCTTCTTCCAGGAGTATCGTGCTGAAAAATCCATCGAAGCTTTGCAAAAGCTGGCTTCGTTAAAAGCGACGGTCTTGCGCGACTTGCGGGAGCAGCAGATAGAAAGCAAATATGTTGTTCCCGGAGATATTATTCTGCTCAAAACCGGTGATAAAGTTCCTGCCGATGCCCGCCTGCTGGAGTCTTTCAGCCTGGAAACCCAGGAAGCAGCACTCACGGGAGAATCGCTGCCCCTCCTGAAAGCCACAGAAGCGCTCGTCGAGAAAACCCCCTTGGCAGATCGAACCAACATGGTGTACGCAGCCACGATCATCGCCAACGGGCGGGGAAAAGCGGTGGTTACCGAAACGGGCATGCAGACGGAAGTGGGAAAAATCGCCACGCTCATCCACGAGGCCCAGGAAAAGACCATCCCCCTCCAGAAAAAGCTGCACGCCATGGGAAACAGCCTGACGGTGGCCGTCGTTATCATCACCATCATAATCTTCATCACCGGCCTGCTTACCGGCCAGGAACTGTTTGCGATGTTTCTCATTGCCATCGCTTTGGCCGTTGCCGCGATCCCCGAAGGCCTGCCCGCCATCATTACCGTCTCTTTGTCCCTCGGCGTGAAGCGCATGATCCGGAGGAATGCTCTGATACGGCGCTTGCCGTCCGTGGAAACGCTGGGCAGCGTGACGGTCATCTGCTCTGATAAGACCGGAACATTGACGCATAACGAGATGACGGTCAAGAAAT
>CAZOPZ010000017.1:0-1321 GCA_964582035.1 uncultured Methanosarcinales archaeon
GCGGGCCTTCTCTGCCAAGGCCCTTTTTCCTACCTGTGGGCGTGCTCCAGCGACCATGTGAGACGATAAGTCCACCCCCGAGAGAGAGTAGCCTTCTTTTTGTGCCAGTTCCCGCAAAAACTCGCCGGTGCCGCAGCTCACATCGAGAACTTTGCCAGGCTTCATTATCTGCCGCAGGGCTGGCCGGTAAAACCGCCGCATCCAGAACTGGAACAGTGGCCGATCATATGAACGAGCCCAGCGGTCAAAAAAGGCTTCGTTCTCTTTCACGTTCTGGTTTTCAGCGATGGTGTGTTTCATGAGATCATACTCCGGCTTTGCCAATAGCATCTTTAATCAACTCCAGATTACAGCTATGGTGCTGCTTGCACCATTTTTCGCAGGCTGCTGCTTTTTTCTTGTCAGCATAGAGCATCCGGCATTCTTCGCATTGAAAAACGGCACTTTCCTTCCTGACTTCTCTCTTGACCATCAGCGCTCTCCATGCAGCACGTGCACACAATACTGCTCCATGTGCTTATCGATAAGGGCCATGATCTTCGTGATGGACTCTTGATTTACCCGATAATAGCGATGCTTCCCCTGCTGCTCGGCAAAGACCATCCCGCAGCGCTCTAACCGCTTCAGGTTATGCGATACCATGGTCTGCTCAAAGCCGGTGGCTTGACAAATCTCCGTGACGTTCTTCTTGCCGTGACGCAGCACATTAATTATACGCAGCCGGTTGGGGTTCGCCAGCGAGCCGAAAAACAGATGATACGTTTCGTTCTGGTGCTGCATCGCATGATAAAAATATCATGTGATATATAAATCTTTTGTTGGTCTGGCAATATATAAGAGAAAAAGATATAAACACCTAAAAATTGTCTATAGTTAAAAATTTTCAAAAAAAAGAGGTGCTTATCATGAAAAAAATAATAGCGATTTTATTAACGTGCCTTCTGGTTCTGCCCTTGGCGCTCGCCCAGCAGCCCGAAGATCCCGGCATCACTCCCGACTCCTTTCTGTGGGGATTAGATAATGCCATAGACCAGCTCACCCTGCTCTTGACTTTTGATCAAGCAGAAAAAGCCCGAAAAGGGCTGGAAATTGCTCGGGAACGGCTCTTGGAAGTCAAGCAGATGATTAAAGAGAATAAGGCAGATGCCGCTAAAAAAGCCGAGGAAGCCCATGGAAAACACTTATTGAAAGTAAAAGAAAATGCCTAGATGACCTTTCCTCAAACCACTTTGGATACCATGAGGTAAACCTGCTGCAAAATCAGGTAGTTTTTCCAAACCGAAGTTTTTTAAAGGTTGAAAGAAAAGTTCCCCACCACCAA
>CAZOPZ010000017.1:1331-16512 GCA_964582035.1 uncultured Methanosarcinales archaeon
GCCTTGGCAAGAGATAATTCCGGAGAAGAACTTGAAGATGTCCTCGAGATTGAGAAAAAGCTGGAAGAGCACGATGAAGCGGTCGAGCAAGCTTTTGGAGAGCTCAAAGTGAAAATAGAGATAAAAGGAGCACTTACGCCGGAACAACGAGAACAGCTCGATGCTTTCCTGAACAGCTTGAAATCGCAAACCGGAGACGTGGAAGTGCGGATAAAAGAGAAAAAAGACCAGATAAAGATCCGCATCAAGCAGGAAACCGGGAAATCCGATGAAGAAGTTGAAGCTGAAGTTGAAGAGCGGGAGCAGGAAAAAGGCCTCATGAAGCAGGAAAAAGCTCAAGAGGCGATAGCAGATGCCCAAGAAGAGATTGCTGAGCTCAAAGAGAAGCTGGGGGGAATAAACGCCACGACTAGTGTTCTGCAGCTGTTACATGAATCTGAAGCAAAGCTGGCAAGAGCGCAGGAAGCCTTTGCTGAAGAAAAGTTCGGCGAAGCTTTCGGGCAAGCAACCGCAGCCGAGCAGCTGGCCAGAAATGCCTTGCGGCAAATGGAAGGTAAAGAAGAGTCAGAACGGGAGATTGAAGTAAAAATAAAAGAAGGCATGGCTATCGTAGAAGTGCAGGTTGACGAGACGGAATGGGAATTCACCGTAAACTCGACAGATTTGGATGCCATCATTGCTGAAATTGCTGCCAAGACCGGCCTAACGACGGAAGAGATCACGGCGGTTATGGAAGTGGAAGAAGAACGGGAAGATAAAGGGAAATCCCGTGATGAACGAGCTGATGAAGCTTCCGGAAACCGGGGAAGAGGAAACGCTAGTGATGACGCGGACGATGAAGAAAGTGACGACGAAACGGAAACATCTTCAGAAGACCAATCTGAAGAGGATGCCGATAATAGCGGCTCTGGCAACGGAACCGGTAGTGAAGAAGAGGAGTAAATCCTCTTTATTATTTTTTGGGGGTTAATAGGAACTATCAACTAAATGAATGACGGCTAGGCCAAGAAGCGAGCGAGGCCCAAGATAAAGCAATGACTTTATCTGGGCACAGAAAAGCTCGTTGGCTTTTCTTGTGAACTTGTATCGTTTATGAGGATTAATTGGTCGGTTTCTTCGAGGGTATTATCCTGTTTTGGAAGGATTTTGAAAGCAGGAAACCGACCGAGCTCGCGGCCAGCCGTCATTCATTCACTAAATTAAATAGCATCTGGTTAATACAATTCTAGGGAAATATCTCGAATTTTAGAAAAATGTTTGAGATTCCTTGTCAAAACCGGTTCGTTGTGGACTTGGGCAACTCCGGCAATCATGATATCTTCTAAGTCGATCATCTCCCCCCGTTTTATTAAATCGACCTCGATTTCGGCAGCTTTTTTAGCCTCCATCTCCTGAAAAGGATATGCAAGCAAAGAAGAGATAAGTTCAGCAATTTTTCTTTTTTCCCTATCTGGTTGATTGCTCTGCAGGGCCCCCCTCCAGAGCTCCATAATCGTTATTGAAGCGACCCCTTTACTTTCGAAGCGTTGATCAAGCTCTTCCGCCCGGTGCAAAGCCGCCGGGTTATCTCCCCGCAAGAGGTCAATAATAAATGTAGTGTCCAAAAGCATTTTTATCTCCGGCTTACTCTTTGGTGGTGTAAGCTCTGATGTTGTTTTCTTTCCTGAAAAATGGCTTTTTCAAGCAGATCAGCATGGTCTTTGCCAAGCACACCATAAAAAGAAGCCAATTCTTTTTTGCCGGCAAGTTTTACAATAATTTCGCTAAAGCTTTCTGTGCTCTCTTTTCGCGTGTATAAAATAGTATACGCTTCTTCAGTTATGGAAATTGTTTTCGTGGACATATGTGTATGCATGTGTATGCACTTTAAAAATATTTCGGTGAACAGAAATGATCTCCCAGAACCAAAAGTTATTGTTTCTATTCACAACAACAGCAAGCTATTCAAGAACACCAGCAGGGTTATCCCTGCGGAGATTAAGCAGTAAAAGCAATAGTCTTTGATGACTTTAAACTGGATGAATACTAAAAACAGGGAGAATAATAAGCTGGCTCCGGTCGCAAAAGGAAAAATGGTGAAGACTAGTATTGCCCAAGTGGCATCGAAAAGTGAAACGAGCGTCCCCGCAATTAGCCCCAGAAAAAACAACATTCCAATCACCTCATTCCGGACAAAGAAAATCCGCGACCACTTGCTTTCCGTCACGATGCTGCAATCATGGTCCAGCGGGCAGACTAACGGCTTTTTCTGATAATGCTTCCAGACGAGATAGCCGGCATTGATCAGCCCGCCAATAGACAGGACGAGAAATGAGGCTACAAACTGAAAAATATCGCTGACGATTTTTATCACCTTTTTAAGATTGAATCACTGTTCTCTGTATCCACCGCATCCTTTCTAAGCTCATCTTTCTTTCGCATGCATGAAGAGCAAAGCCACCGCCGCAAAGAGGATGGCCACATCGCGGAAGATGATGTCCAAGAGCGTAAAGTTAGTTACGATAATCGCCACGAGCGTCACTCCGCCAAAAATGGCCGCATAAAACGCTTTCTTCCCGGACAACAGCCACAGCCCCAAGCCAAGCTGATAGAGAGAATAACCCCAGAGAAGAATAGATGCCGGAATGAGGCTCTTTAACCACGCCGGGAAAAAGCCGATCCAATTCAGCGGCTGGAGGAAAGAAGCGATAGCAGCATAGAAAAAGACCGTGGCTAAACCGACCCGGAGGAAGAAAGAAGCCAGCTCCAGATGATCGCAGGCTTTTGTTTTCTTGGCCATGAGTGGGAAATAGAGATTCTAAGAGTATTAATACTTTTTCGAGTACGGCAGAGTAGTTTTACAGTTTGGCGCACAAGATTTGAAACTCCGAGGCCTATAATTCTTGTTGAGCTTTTGCTCGGGCATAATATATTTTGTCAACAAAACTATCAAAATTGATGCATTTGATGTAAAATAGTAAGATTTAAATAGCGGCGCCCCTTTCCGGGGAGGGTGATCCCTTTTAAAGCGCTCACTTCCCGCCCTTTGATTGACATTGCCTATATTAAAAAAATTCTCGGCTGTAGCAATACCTATGCTTCTGTAGCCCTTTCCCGATGGCATAAACGAGGCCTGCTCAAAAAAGTAAGCAAAAATAAATACACCGCTTTAAGTAATATACCTCTTCTGGCCACTCAGCTCTTCACCCCTTCGTATCTTTCTTTTTGGAGCGCCTCACACTATTGGGGATATACGGAACAAATTGTAAACACCTTGCAGATAGCAGTGACCAGCAGAAGAAAAGAGCTCGATATTGACCACTACAGGATAAAATTTATAGTTTTGCCTCCCCGATATTTCTTTGGGTATGAAAAAATACAGACTACTGAAGGCTCTCTTTTTGTGGCAGAACCAGAAAAACTTCTGATCGATGCTCTTCTTCACCCGCGAGAGATGGGTAATTTTGACGAAATAGTGAAACTGGTTCAAAAAGCCCATTTTGAAAAAGAAAAATTATTAAGGTATCTGAAAGCTACTAGAAACTGTTCTCTCCAGAAACGAGCGGGTTTTCTTCTCGAAGAGTATCAGAGATTAGACTTATCATTACCATTAAAAATTAAAGATAAAAATTATATTCCCCTGGACCAGCTTCATAGAAAAAATATAAAAAAAAAGAAAATTAATTCAAAGTGGAGGCTTATCTTATGATTTCCAGAACAGAATTAGAAGAATACGCCCGACTAAAACAACTGAATATAGGGCAAGCGGAAAAAGATTATTTTCAACAGATAGTATTATTTATCCTGTATAGCCATTTTGGGAAAGAACTCGTCTTTAAAGGAGGAACTGCTTTGAGCAAAGCCTATGGCTTAGGGCGTTTTTCAGAAGATTTAGATTTCACTCTCTCTCGTGAAGAAAAAGTGAAGGAAATAGTGCAGCAAGGGCTGAAAAGGTTCTACGTAGAGGCAGAGATTGAAGAAAAAAAGTCCCGGTTTAGTTTTAGCCATACTCTTCGGATTAAGGGGCCCCTCTATAATGGTGTGCGCCACAGCCTCTGTAAGCTAGAGCTGGACTTTAGTCTGCGTGAAAAAGTAATTGTAGAGCCAAAAATCGTAACTCTGGGCCGATTGCTGAGAGAACTGCCTTCATTTGAAGTAGTAGTTATGGCGAAAGAAGAAATTCTGGCTGAAAAAATCCGAGCCATCATGACCAGGACCAAAGCGCGGGATGTCTATGACTTATGGTTTTTATTGCAGGAGAATATCATTATTGATATGGATCTGATCAATGAAAAGCTGCAATTCTACAATGTAAAATACTCTTTTACAGAGTTTAAAAGGCATCTTACCCTTAAAAAAGAAATATGGGAAACGGAGTTGAAGCCTTTGGTAGCAGAGGTGCCCCGCTTTACTCTCGTTCGGAGGGGCATACTAGAAAAAATGGAGAGAAAGTAGGTCTCCCCCTTTCTCTCCCCCCTTTCTTAAACACACAAATGAACCCTCACTGTCTTCTATACTTCCTGCGCAGCAGCCATAGCATGCCCACAAAGACCAGCAAGAGCACGAGAGCGCTGAGCCAGAAGATACTGGAGCGAAGCAGTGCACCCCACAGCGTTCCAATCTGCGACTTTTCTGAGAGCACCATGAAAGGATAGCCGGCAATGGCCTCGCCCCCATCATAGCGGAGGATGGCCACAAAGAGGTAATCCCCGGGGGGAATATCTGCTGGAAGAACTGCTTCTTTAAGAAAAGTTATCTCGTTCTCCACGACTTTGGTTTCATATTCCTGATAGAGCACGTTCTGCTCCACATCCCAGATGTTGTATTCCAGTTGCACCGGAACAAGGCCCAGGCGGGCGATATTGAGCAGGCGCACCTCGGCAATAAGCTCTTCGCCCGGCAAGACGCTTCGGTATTTCTGCGGAATAAAAACCGTTACGTCAAAGAGCGTGCCGGGAATATGCAGCGGCTTGGTTACTTCCAGCCCGGGAATGAACGGGGGAGGAGCAGGAACGGCAACCGCTGGTGCAGGGAGAGCTGCCTCCGGTGAAACAGCTTCGCCAGGTCCGGCACCGCCGCCGGCAACAGTTCCCGCCGGCGCCTCGACGGAAGCAGTAGCGGTGAATGACCGGGTAGCACCGCTTTTTTCAGTTCCAAAGTATACGACTAATTTAAAGTACAACGTGCCGGCCTGCGTAATGCCGCTGAGCGTCAGTTGCGTATTGAAATCCGCGCCCGCAGCAATCAGCTTGGCTGCGGAAGCATACCCCAGATCATCTCCGCCGCCGCATTGGTTGCTTTGCTCAGCAACGATACAATATTCATATTGATACTCGAATGCAGCACTTCCCTCATTGGTGATGGTGATGTCGGCAGTGATCGTGGGGACAGTGGCATCACTGATTGAATTGATCACGACTTGCGCAGGAGAGCTTTCTAGCTCCCAGTAATCGCTGAGTTGGATGTTCCGGGCATTGCTCGTTACATTGACTTGCGTTTCCCAGACGCCTGCGGTGTGCCCGGTGGTCGTGGTAAAGTTATAAGCAAATACCCCCTGTGAAATAAAATCCATGGCGACACTTTGTGCAATGATGTTGCGCAAAGGATCATAGAGGGTAATGACGGGCGTGGCATCAGGTGCTTTGGGATTGCCCTGAAAATCAAAGGTCCAGACGCGGGTACGATAGCTGCTGCCTGCTGCAACTTCGCCGAAATCAGAAAGCACGACTTGCGTTTGATTATTGATGTTGCCAAGAATAGTGGCTATGGTCTGGTTGATGGTGGCAGCAGTCTGATTAAGGTTCGCAAGGCTTTGGTTAAGATTTCTCTCTTGCTCGTTGGTGAGGCCGCGGCGCGGGAAGACCCCCACTTGAACGCTGTTCGCAAAGCCCAGACTTTCATTAGACACCATGACGCCATACGTGTCGGTAACCGTCGGCACAAACGAGAAGATATATCGCCCAAACCGGCGAGTATTATTGGCGATCCCGGCAAAAGCCGGCCCTTCGCTGGAATTGGTTACATTGTAATTAAATCCGTAATTATTTGCAGAAGTCCCATTGGCATAGCGGGTGGTGAATGAGCAATACACCGTTTCATTCACTTCCGCCCCTTGAGAACAGCTGAGCTGTTCGAGAGTGACGGGATCATTGACCACCACACTGCTCACTATAAAAGTGGTGCTCTCCGAAGCATTGAGGTTATTGGAGGTATCATTGGCGATAATGCGGGCCGTATACGTCCCCACGTCTCTCGTGACATTAAACGTGCCATTATAGAGAGCCAGGCTTCTATTGGACAGCTGGAGCTGTGTAATGCTGCCGTTCGGGAATGTAATATTTACCAGGACTACCGAAATCGCCACAGTATTCGTGACATTGGCGGTGATGTTCACGAGCGCATTCTGAATAAAATTTGTCCCGGCAACCGGCGTGATGTTCGTGACCAGAGGAGCGGTCACATCGATAATGCTGAATGAAGTGGCCTCTGAACTGTTGATCATATTTGAGGTATCGTTCGCGATAAAGCGGATGAGGTACGTGCCCAGAGCACTGGTCGTGCTGAAAGTGCTGTTGTATAAAGCAAAACTGCTGTTGAGCAATTGCCGGCGCTCGATGCTGCCGTTGGGGAAAGTGATGTTGGCAAATACCTGAGAGACGCCGACCGTGTCTGCAACCGTAGCACTGATGTTGAGGGTAGCATTCTGCACAAAACTGCTGCCGGCAACCGGCGTGAGGTTCGTGACCGCCGGAGGAAAAGCATCGCCAATAGTAAATGTCACAACCTGGGTGCTGTTGGTGTTTTGGTGTATGCTGGTGTCGTTGGCAATGATGCGCACACTATACGTCCCCGACAGGCTGGTAACCGCGAAAGTGGCATTGTACAAGATAGTGTTGCCGGAGCGGTTCGTCAAAGTGAGCTGTTGGATGGTGCCGTTCGGCAAAGTCACATTCGCCAGCACTGTGCCTACAAGAATATTATCGGTAACGGTGGCATTGATATCTAGTATCGCATTCGGGTTAAAATTGAGCCCGTTGGGGTTTAACGCCGTCACATTCGGCACCGGGTCATAGCGGTACCAGTCAAACATGACCGCTTCCTGCGCTGCGGTAAGGACTTCCGTACTCGTTTCAATGGGCGACTCGCCAATGGCAGAGAATCCCACGCCATCCCAGCGGATAACGGAAATATCTTCCAGGATGTCCATGGCCGTAACCATGATCTCTGTGGTGGTCGGATGCGGAGTAAAACGCAGGCCATCAATATCATCGGACGCAAAGGAACTCGTCGTCGGAGCCGTGTTCAGATCCGCAACGCTCCACGTGTTCGCCTTGGTGAACTGAACGTAATCGACGGACAGCGAAGACAGGTCAACAAACCCAAATAAGGCGGTGCTGGAATTATACCACGCGCAATCGACATTGACATTGTTGGCTCCCGCCGGCTCGGCGTCCAGATCTTCTGTTGGAGGGCTGGCCAGGATTTCTGTACCGTTCCACATCCGGGCATTGACGTCGCTTCCGCCATCTTCGATGATAAGGCCAACATAGTCGGAGGTGGGATCAGAACACAGGCGGGTGTCGCCCAAGGCATTTCCCAGAGCAATAGTTGTTTCCGTGCTCCAGTGCGGCGCCGTGATAGAAAAAGTCCGGTACACCAGATTTGTTCCCGTCCCATAGACAGCCAGCCCATCCCCACTCATACTTTCCCAGGCAAAAGCAAAATGCTGGGTAAGGCTTGATGTTGTTCCCGTGGAGAGGGTCGTGTTCCGCGTGAGATCAAATCCCGTTCCGTTCCAGTAGTGGGCATGGAGATCGGCAGCATTGTCGTGGATGAGGAGCATCATATCATCCGTTCCCGGCCGCTGCACTAAGCGAACCCAGCGGATGGGGCTGGATGCTAATCCCGTCACCAGAGTGTTCTGATCCGAATACTGGCTGCCGTTCCAAATCTGATAGCGGATTGAAGTATCCGCAGCAGACGAGTCTTCATACACAATGAGGGCATCGCCGGAAATATCTTCTACGGCGATATCAAACGCGCGCGAATTGGAGTTTAAGACATCTGCACTTACTTCCAACACCGCACCCCACGTCTTATTGGCGGGGTATACCTGGATATTCACATCGTTTCCCTTGTCTTCCGTGCCCAGAATTATTTCATCGCGCTCGTGATTTCCCCGGACGACCGCCCAGGTGATGTCGTTCGTGCCATCGATGCCGATAGATGGGGCGCTCTGTTCGGTGGAGAAATTATTAGACGAGTTCCAGGTGCGGAAGCGGGGGATGGCGACGTTAAGCTCCCCGTACGCAATAAGGCCGTCAGCTTGGGAGGTGGTAATGAAATTCTGAGGGGTGATGTAGCTCTGCTCAAAAGATCCAGCAAGAGTACTTTCGGGAGATGAGGAAAGGGACAAAGAAGAAACTGCTGCGCCCGTTATTCCTCCTTGGCCAAAGAAGAACAGCCCGACAAATGCCAAAAAGATTGCTAAAACTAAACTCCAGTATATCTTTTCAGAACGTATCACTGGCCTTCTGATATGTTTTTCACGTCGGGGGGGGGTGATTATTATTGAGATTTTCTTTGAGATCCCGTTCTATCTGTTTATAGCGTGGAGCCAATTTTTCACCGATAGCTTTTCCTTGGGAAGTGAGCTGATAAAGCTTTCTTTTTTCGTCGGGAAATGGAGCGATGAGCCCTTTCTCTTGCAGCGAAAACAAGATGGGGTAGATAGTGCCGGCACTTAACGAGATTCCATACTCCACCCTAATTCTCGCCATAATTTCCTGGCCAGATAATGGTTTCTCTTTGAGCCAAGAAATGACCAGAATATCGATAACTCCCAACAGAAATTTTCTCTTCACGGCCCGCAAAAAAGCAGAGTTGTTGTTCTCGACCATTTAATAAATAGTAAATACTCTTACAGATATAAGATTTACGGTGTTTTCACCACCACTTTATGATGAAAGTCGAAAATCGAGAAGACGGAGAGTTTAAAACCAGAGCGGTTTTATCTGAATGATATTGCTCATATGCTAGAGAACTCCGATGAAAAATAATATTCCCGCCCGTAAAAAAAACGTAAGCGCCCTCGCCCTCTTGGTGTTCCTGGCGGCGGGAATGCTGGGGAGCAGCGCAGAGCATATTGAACAGCTGCTGGTGGATGTCAACGTTCCTTCGACTGATAAACAGCTTACTGCCGGAGAATCGGTGTTGGTTCAAGTAGAAGCACGTATAGTCTCTGGAGAAAAAGAACGCAAATTAGCCGACATGTTCCTGGAGTATACGCTCAAAAACCAGGAAGGAGAGACGCTGCTCACGGCCGTGGAGACCAAAGGGGGCATTGATCAGATCACCGCCGTGCGAGAGCTGTTCATCCCGAGAGATGCAGCTCCAGGAGTGTATACGATTGACGTGCAAGTGACGCACGGAGATTTTAGCCGGACTGCCTCCGCTCACTTTATGGTAGAGCAGAACACCCGCCAAGAGCTCACCAGAGGAAGTTGGTATATTCTCGCCATGCTTATCGGCTTTTCACTGAATGCTCTGGCTTTTCCGGCATTTATCTGGTATGAGCATAGGAAATTCAAAAAACTCAAAATGCACCTGCTGAAAGTGGAGGAAAAACATTTAAAGCAGTACGGCTTCATTAGGCAGAAGCACTGAACGATGCATCAGGACATCCCATGATTGCCATTCTCCAAAACCCGTTGGTACATATCCTCCATGTCATTCTGTATGCTCTCGTGCTGGTCTTTGCTATCCGGATTTTTTGGCGCTCCCGACGGAACTTTCACAAAGGGATAGGATTCGTCATCCTGGCGGTGCTCGGCCTGATGGGCGTCCATATCCTCCGGGACTTGGACTACTACTCGATCCTGCAGAGCCCCTACTTCTCAATCTTCCCCGTGAGCCAGTACAGCGGGGCGCTGGAAGCGGTGGCGATCGCCCTTCTCGCCGTGGGCTTCTGGTACGTGCAGCGCTGCATCTATTCTATGACCGGGGAGCTGCCGAAGAAAGAAATGCGGCGAAAGAGATGAGAATCACAAAGAGAGGGTAAGAGCTTTCTTCAATCTTCTTTTTTCCCATACCTCATTTTAAAATGCTCTTCCAGGATACCTTAGATCATCAATCTCCTTATGGTAGAAATGAACTCTTCAGCGACGTCTAAGGCCTGTTGTGCAGTTCTTTGTTCTGCGTTTTTTGAAACGAAATAAGTGAATTGCTCGCGCCTTTCCCGCTGTTGTTGATAGTTTTTTACGTAGGAGAAAGCTTTTTCTTGGTATTCGTCCATTTGAAATGCCTGTATTTCTGCAGCAGCGTCTAAAGCAGTACAGTATTCTTGATAGAGGTGCTTGGCAAGTTTCTCCGTTTTTATCAGATAATAGACTATAAGATGAAGAGTAATGGCGTGAACACCACGAACGCCTTCCCGTATTTTCTTTTGGTATTCTTTGGCAAGAAAAGCATGGACAATATAGTACATGGCATAATATGCTGCGCTTACCGTTTCGCTAAAATCGCGGTATGATTGGTTATTTTGTGACGCTTTAAAAATTATTTTGGCAGTTTCTAACCGTGCCCGGGATTTGGTTTCGAAAAATTGGGAAAATTGGTAACTCTCATTTTCGGTAATTTTCCGGAGGTCGCCTCTCTCTAGCAGTTCTTTTACCCTACTTTCTGCCTCACGTGTCTTTTTCTTAAGAAGATCCTCGCTCATCGTAAGGCCTGCCGCACCAAAGCATAATAATTTTCTCCCCCATAGATAAGTACGTGGTGAGCCTTGGCCTGATTCCCTACATTCAATTGCTGAGGCTTGCTGATCATTTCTTTAAATTCATGTTCAGTTACAAAAAGAAGATGTTTTTTTACTTTTAATGCTGGCTGGTAAAACACTTCTTTTAAAGATTTGTTTTCTTGGGGCGTTATTACGAGAATATCAAAGTCTGAATTCGGCGTTATGGTCCCTTTTGCATAACTTCCAAAAACAAGCAAAGTGAAAAAAGTGCTCGGGCATCCCAAAAGAATGTCCTGAAGATACAGAAAAAACCAGGGGTGTTGTTGAAGAAATTTCTGGGCATGATGCTGTTCAGCTGCAATAAGGTACTGGACGGGAGCATAAAAGCTGATGGAAATAAGCTGTGCAGGGGGAGCATCCTGTCTGGTTAGCACTCTCCATTTTAACAGTCTTTGCACCCCCTGATGGACTAGAGGATAAGATTTTTTTATTTCGCGTGCCAGCCCCCGAATTGTTTTTGGATGCTCTTGTCCAAGAAGATGGGTCATGATCTCTAATTCCGTCCCATTGATATTGTTCACAGTATCGATTGATACTTGTATTAGTATATAAAGCTTTGGGCAAGAATACCTCGAGAAAAGCACGAGACGAACGACCAGCCATCATTCATTCGCTAAGATAAATAGTGTTTGGCATGATACAAAAGATGTATCATTTTTTATGAGAAGTGATACAAAAATTGTATCACTTTCGGAGGTAATAATGTATTCCCACAGCACAATATTGTTCATTTTTGTGCAAAGGGGATGAACGAAATCATAAGCCAGTTAAGGAAAAAATCAAACGGGTGTAAACAGCCACCACCTAGAGATCTGCGGAAAGTGATTTTTATTTCTGTTTTTTCATCCCATACAGCTTTTTAAAATGCTCTTCCGGAATAAACACATACTCTTTCAGTTCCCGCATCATCCTCTCGACATCCAGCAGCACCCACCCGTCCCCATGCTGCACCTGCCATCGCACCTCTTCGAGGAAATAAAGCCAGTTGAAGTGCTTGTCATTGCGTACAATGGTCACAATATCCTCAAAATCCCGATCTCGGCTAGTAACAGATTTGAGAATGACCAGAATTTCCTTACGCAAAACGTTCACCGTAAGCGTATGCTTTCCTTTAAATTCATGCACCGCGAAGACATCTTCTTTCATCTTCGGGCTTAAGAGGGTTTGAAATATTTTTTTGACAAAAAGGTCAAAACGTCCTTCTCCTCTTTTGATCACTATGGGCTTATGTTTATCTTTTAACTTTTCTGGGACATATATCCGGATAAGGCTGAATTCTTCGTAGCCCATTTGTTTTAGTGCCCGAAGAAATTCCTCACGTTCTTCTTCATGCTCGAAAACGAGGTCTACATCTTTGGTTTCATCTTTATAGCCATAATACATCATGGCATTGCCCCCAAAAGCGTAACAGATAATATCTTTTCGTATTTGTTTACCGATGAAAGTAAACAGGTCTATTTGATCCTGTTGTGAAATCATGCCACTACCCCCCGAATGTCATTTTTATTAAAAGGAACGTAGACCCGCCAATATTCCGCAATGGACGGAAAATTCTTCTTTTTCAGTTGGGAAAGTACTTTCCAGATGCGGAACTTCTCTTTCCGGTACCTCTCCGGCATTTTCCGCACTTTCAGGAAGAGCCGTGCCACATCGTATAGGGCACCCACCTGCTGCCAGCAGTCTTTCTCTTTTGCCAGGCGATGCAGCTTTTTCCAGTCTTTCACGTGCTGAAACAAACGCAACGTAGCCAGCACAATGCGAAAGCTTTTCGTCTGCACGGCATCGACGATGACTTCTTCTACCCCATACTTGCCGTGCACCTGATGGTCATGCCACGGATTGAGCTGGAAATTCGGGTTGTATTTGTTGAGAATGTCCCACATGCCGGGAACGCGCGGCCGCTGCTTGGTGAGCGTGATTTTATACAACCGTTTTCTTCTCCCGCCGCCGGAGATAGTAACATGCCCCGCTTTTTTCAGCCGGCTCAGCAGGTTCAGGGCAGATTGCCGGCTTATGCCTAATTCTTCGGCAACGGTTTCTATCGTATGAAGCCCTTCCAAGCGCCAGAGGAGGTCGTGCTGGTTGGTGGTCATTTGATTATGTTAGTATATGTATTATTTAAGCTTTTCTATTTTTTTATTATGTTATGTGGGTTAGGCAGATATGAGCATAGGCACACTAGAAAAAGGGGCATATGATAAGTCATTTTTAATGAAATGCTCACCGCAGCACTTTGATATCAAAGCACACCCGAAAGACGTACGGCGAAAACTGGCCGCAGGGAACGGTACGCAGAACCCGGATGGAATGCCCCTGCTGCTGGCATATCTCTTTAATTTTCTGGGCTTCAGAGGGGATATTCTTCTCTTCCAAAAACGCATAGAGATGCACTATCGTTCCCGGTTTCACTCTTCGTAATGCTACGTCCAGAAACTGCTCACTGCTCTTGGGCAAGGGCATAATGATGCGGTCGAATTTCTTGCGGATTTTCGGTAGCACTTCCCGCACATCGCCCTGAAAAATGCGGATCTTCTTTTCGAGCTTATTCAATGCAACATTCTCAACAGCATAGCGATGCGCCAGCGGATTAATCTCGATGCCATAAACCATCTTTGCCGGGCTGCGTTTGGCAATGACTAATTGATACGGCGCGGCGCCGGAAAACATCACCAGAACTTCCTCGCCGGGCTTTGCTTGCTGCGCAATCCGCAGCCGTTCGTTGGCCAGGCGGGCCGAAAAATAGGTATTCTCCAGATGGAGCTTTATCTGCACGCCGCTTTCCTGATGGACGGTTTCTTTTGTCTTTTTTCCGGCAAGAATCTTCACTTTCCGCAGGCGATACACCCCGCCGTGCATCTCCTGTTTCTTCACGACGGTAGAAAGATGCCTGTTCGCCTGCAGGAAAGCTTCTGCAATGAGCTTTTCTTTTTTCTTGAGTTCCGGCGGCATTTCCAGAACCAGGATGCTGCCGACTATCTCCTGGGAACGAGGCAGCAAGGCGAGTTCTCTCGTCGTCAGTTTTCCGTGGAGCAGCTCGTCAAGAGTCGGCTGGCGCTTTTTGGCCGGAAAGGAGAATTTCACCGCAACCACTTTGGCAGACGGCACGGTTGCTTTCTTCTGCAGAGGGAAATAAATGAAGCCCAGCTCTTTCACCGGCAGGTAATCAGGATGGAGCAATTTTCTCTGAGCCAGAAACTTCCGTACCTGTTCCGCATGGCGGAGTTCGGTGGCGGCGGTGAGCATAGCACCCAAAGAAGGATAGAAGATTTAAAAGGCTTTGGGGGGGGTGAGAATTCGTTAGACGACTTCTGTCTGCCACTAAATTTATAAATAAATAGGCATTTTGTATGCATATGAATTGCACGTGGAGGTCACAACATGGTCTATGCCAGGGTTTTTTTGGATGAATATGCAAATCGGGTAATAAATATAATTAAAGCACGGTTTGGGCTCAAAGATAAGTCAGAAGCCATAAATAAATTTGTGGAGCTGCATGGAGAAGAAGTGCTAGAGAAAGAAGCGGGTGAAGCGTATGTAAAAAAACTGATAAGCTTAGAAAAACTGCATCTGAAAAGATATGGTTACCGAAAAATGTCTCTTCAGGAACTAGATGCAGTATGTGGTATACGTTAGGTGATTTCATGTTTGACTTTGATCTTACAGATGAACTAAAAGTAATCTTGCACAAACTTTCAAAAAAAGATAGGAAAAAAGTCGAGATTATCAATAAAAAAATAAAAGAAATAATCAATTGCGATCATAAAAATATTGACCATTACAAAAATCTGCGCTACGACCAAAAGCATCTCAAAAGGGTGCACATTAATGGGAGCTTTGTCCTGACTTTTAGTGTAGATAAAGGAAGAAACTTCATTCTGTTTGTTGATTTCGATCATCACGATGCCATCTACTAACAATTTATTCTCTCATCCCTCGGCCAGGAAGCAAAATTGCGGGATGGCGCAAAGTTTATCTTCAATCGGGCGGGTGCAAGGCAAACTTCAGGGGTATACATAGGGTAAGCTTTGAGTTTATTTGCTCTGGACTTCTCTTTACCTTCTAAACCACCCATTCCTGAAGAAAAGCAGTTCAGCTGTGGCTAATCTAACCCTGCACCCATACAAATGACGGGGTTCATCCCACGTCCATCTCTATGACTTCCCGGCACTGTTTCCCAACAAGGCAATTCTGATAACACTCCTCCTGCTCAGCAGTTAAAGCATCAGCATCAGGGATGTCACAAGAAGCATCGCAATCGCCCATCTGATCGTCAGTACAGGCCGGCCAGGAACGGGTATCAAGCACTCTTATGGTAGCATCTGCCACCACCCCTTCTCCAAATACTCTTAAAGCATTTTTATATCCGACTGCTTCCCAATCTTCCTCATCAAAACCTGCGATGAC
>CAZOPZ010000017.1:16522-23026 GCA_964582035.1 uncultured Methanosarcinales archaeon
GAAATCTTGACAGCCCGGTCAAATACTTCAGGATCGAACGCATATTCCGGGCCGATCTCCGTCCCCCACATGACTTTATCAGGAGCAGCGTCCACCAGCGGCTTATATGCACTGATGGCGCTGCTGATCATTGATTTTTCCTTGCTGTCATAGGTTGAGACAAATCTGTTTATGGATGACTGCTTGTTTCCACTGTCATAATCATAGATGATATCCATATTATTATCATGGATGATATGAGCAGCGTCCATGCTGAAATAGAGGTTATTATGCTCTGTTAACAGAGTAATCCATTGGTCTTTGGCTTTTTCCAGATCTTCCCGATACAAATGGATCAGAAAAGTGGTGCCCGGATATGCCTCGATTATCTTCTGTACATCATCAGCTTTTCCGGCCACGGGATGGAACATGAAATGGAGATTGTTAATCTTTGCCAGTTCAACCAGTTGCAGCACGTTCGGATCATTATGGCGTACAGTCCACTCCTGCGTTTCCACTTCTCCGAATCCTCTGATAAGACTTTTTCCGGCTATCTGTTGGGATGCCACCAAGGTGTTCCTGTACATGGTAGTCAACTCTGCTCCAAGGTACTGCTCCACTTCTTCTCCCCCGATTCCGGGGTTAAAGAAAGGGATAATCCGATAGGGGTGCTTTTGTGCAGCAGCGATTATTTCTCCCAATCCTTGGTCGCTGGTGAGGGTGCCAGCCGCGGGCTCACCAGAGATGCCGAACATGCCGATGAAAAAATTGATGCCGTTTCGATCAAGATTTTTGAAGTAGGAATCCATGGACGCGGAACCTACTTGCTCGGAAGTTCCATACAGGGGGCCGTTGTAGGCTCCATCATAGGTTATCTTAGGAAAAATTAACTGAAACTTGTTTTTTTCTTCGGCAATGGGCTCAGGTGTTGTAACTGCTGGCATTGCTGTGGCCGGCTCATCTTTGATTTCATCAGCTGGCTGCTCCTGTACGGACTCCAGTTCTGCTGGAACATCAGCAATAGGTTCAGGAACTTGCTGGGCGCAGCCATATGCCACGAGGACTAAAACCACCACACATAAAGAGAATAACCTCCGGGGAAGCATAATAGTATCATTTTGAGTGGACATATAAATGTTTTTAGTTCAGGATTTTCCCCGTATGGCTTTCCACTGCCGGCAATTGCGGGGGCATAACTTTCCCATAGAACACTCGCACCGTGTTCTCATCGATCTTCAAGACTGAAGGATCATAGACATCATTCGCCTGAAACACTGCTTGCGCTTCGCCGAACACCAGCCCATCAGAGGATTCCAGATAATAGATCCCTTTTGGAAGCGCGGTAAATCGTTCATCTATGGAAGCAGCAAAAAGCACATATCTATCACCGATCCTCACCACAGCAGGATCGACGAGATTGGAAACTCTAAGACCGGCTTCTTTGACAAAATGCAGCCCGTCAGAGGATACGGCTGAACCGATCCCATGCTCCCCATCGGCAGCAGTCACATAATAGAGCCTTACCCCGCCATCAGGAAGCAGGAAAGCATCGGGAACAGAAGCCCAGCCATTGTCGCCGCTTGTCTCTGAATCTATCCGTAACCCTTCTTTTTGGAAAGCCAAGCCATCGGAAGAAAATGCAGAATAAATTTTATGGATGGACTGTCCCGGCCCCGGGTTCTGGCTATTTGCGCCTTTGTAGTACATCCGCATCTTTCCCTCTGGAAGATCGACCATAGTCGGATCGCAGACGATGGTTTCAAATCCAGTTCCAGGAGAGATTCTGACTCCGGGCTCTTTGGTAAAAGTCCGGCCATCATTGGAGATTGCAGACAATATCCCTTTGCTGTTGCAGTAATACAAGCGCACCCGTCCATCTTTCAACTTGTGCACAAAAGGAACGGAGCCGTCCTCCAATCGGGAGCCGCTGTCTTTCTCCCAAGAGAAAGACAAGGGTTCTGCAACCAGTTTTGTAGACCTATTGTTAACTTCGGGGATTGAATCTTGAGGTGTTTCAGAAACGGATTCTGGTGATGGTTCCTGAATTTCGGCTGGCCCAGGCACGTCTGGTAGCTCAGGGGTACGACCAGCATCATTAACGCAGCCATAACCAAACACCATAAGGATTACAAGAAGTGCTCCTGCCTCTTTTTTCATGATCCTGCTTTGCTTATTGCATATATTAACCTTTTTGCCCTAAACGTTTTATAGTTTCGCCCCTCTTACAAAAAATAGCTCCCCAATCCTTTCTGCACGACCATCTTCCCGTGCTCCCGCAAAGATTTCAGCCGCTGCTCCACCCGTTCCGCAGCAAAGCCATGCCCTTCGATCAAGAGCGTGCGCAGCTTTTTCTCGTCCGGCACCTGCCATTGTAGCCGATAATCATCAGTGACCGGGATGGTCTGAATCGCCTGCAACAAGCTCTTCCAGCCCATATCCGGATATTGCTCTGGCCAGTTGACTTTCTGAAACAGAGCCTCGAAATCGCTCCCATATTCCTGCAGCAGCTTCAACGCCGTCTTCGGGCCGATGCCTTTGATGCCGCCGGGATTATAGTCCGTGCCGATGAGCATCGCCAACACCTGCAGCTGTTCCAGATTCAGCCGCACGTGCTTCAATACATCGTCCAGCAGAATCAGCTCCGGCTTGACGGTTTGATAGCCAAGCGTTCCCGCTTTCTTCCGCTTGCCCGCCACCGAAAGATTGCGCACTAAGCGCGGGCAGCCAAAGATGAGATTGTCATAATCCTGGCTTATGGAAGCATAGGCATCACCGCGCTTCACCATATGCGTCGTCTGCGCTTCCCCTTCCGATGGCGCCTGAACGACCGGAAGGCCGAGAGCAGCCAGAACAGTCTTGGCATCTGCAACCATCTCTTTGGTCAGGATGGCCGACCGCGAAGCGTACCGCTTCATCTCTTCTTTTGCGCCCATTTTCTCTGCCTCTCGGAATCTCTTTACCGCTTCGGCTTTCGCCGCACTGCGCTTCTCCCAGGTCTTCTGCTTGATCGCCGGCGGCTTGCCGTCAAAAACAAACGCCAGCCGCAAGCCTTCTTCCAGCAAGGTCGTCGTCCGGTAAAAAAGGCCGATGAGATGGGACGTGACTCTTCCTTGGCTGTCCGTAAACACTGCGCCGTCCGGAGAGCGGATCGTCGTCAGGTATTGATAGAGATTATTGTACCCGTCAACGACGAGAATCTTTCCTTTCAGGTCAGTCAGCGAGATTTCTTTTTTGACCACCAAATCGCGGAATTGTAGGCCCATAGTGAAATCCCCAAAAAATCAGCTGATCCTCTTCACCACCACATTCTGCAACTGGTTGGAAGCCACTAACTCTTCTGCTTTCTTGCTGAGTTCGCCCGAATAAAGGAAGAGCAGGGGCAGCTCCTTCAGCTGCGCTTCTACGTAGGCAGCGGAAACATCTTTTTCATCGCAGCGCTTCTTCTTCCGAGCTTTGCAGAAGTAGGTTACTTCTCCGACGGGAGAAGGCACCTTGACGAGCAAATCCATCTCCGCGTCTTTCCGCACGGTCTCTTTGCTCTCGACGGATATCTGCAGGGAGTGAAGAAAATCGTCCAACGCCAGGGATAAGCCACTTTCAGAAACCGCTGTTTCATTTTTCTTCCGGGAAATCTTTTGCTGGAGCTTTGCGAAGAACGGCTTCCTCTCAGCAGCATCCGGCTTACTTTGCACAGGCTCTCCGGCGGGAAGGTCTTCCGTAGCGCTTGGCAGCGTCTGCTGGGCGAGAGCCGGCGTTTTGCCGTGCACCGATGCGTGATGCGTTCTCTTGATGCGGGGCATTCTTTCAGAGAGATTGAGAGCAGGTTCAGGGGGTGGAGGAGGAGCACGCAAAGGAGATGGAGGAGGAGAAAACAAGCGTTCCGCAGCAGCTTCCGGCATACTCGGAACCGCTTTGTGTTGAACAGCAGCTGTTTCCAAAAGAACGGGCGGCTGCTCTGGTGGAGGAGACTCCGGAGCCAGCGCTTGCGGCTTCTCCGGAAAATACCTCTTTAACAAATCCTGCATCTCCACATCAGCGATGAGATGCCATTTCCAGAACAATTCTTTCTCGCCCTGCACCGTAACCTGCAATGGAACAGCAAAATCTTTTAATGCACGCAGCGCTACCCGCGGCAGCAGCTCCAGCTCTTTCTCCCGCAGCAGCAGCTTCTTCTGTAAGACTTCCAGAACTTCCAGATCTTTGGGGTTCACATTCCCCGCAGCAAAAGCTGCCAGCTTCTCTTCCTGCCCCGGCAGGTAGTAGAGCGGCGACCCGCCCACTTAGAAACCCGCACTTTCCGCTGGGAAACTAGGTCCGCCAGATGAGCCGACGCCAGCAACGTATCCGTCTGCAGGTTCTTGGCAACTTTACCCGGAAGTGTGGGACCGCTGAAGCGGAGAAACTGGAGAATTTTGTCCTGATCGGTCATGCCTACTCCCATAACACATCCAGAAGAAAACAGCTTTAAATAATTTTTGCGGGTGCAGTACCATTCAGAAAAGCGCTCACCCTCCGCGAAGAAGAGATTTTGCTGCTCACGGCCGCATCCAGCGCGTCTCGTAATACGTCACATCGTTCTCATCATCAACGATAGCCAGCAATAAGCGCTTCTTGGTGCTATGCGCCACCCGGTTCTTGGCGCTGAACTCATGCCAGGTAAAGACACTCGTTTCGTGCACGGGAAAGACGATCCAGCGGGCATGGTCCTCGCCCGGCTTGACACCCCGGTCATAGACCCGGAAATCCGCGCCAAATTTCAAAGCGGTCTTGATGATATAGCCCCGATTGCGCATGTCCCGGAACACGCAATAGCGGATCCAGAAGTTCGGCTCGGCTTTCCGGGATTTCTTCACATACAGCTCAAAAGAGAGCTTTTTGCCCGCTTCGCTTTTTACGTCGAGCCGGCTCTTTTCCATCAGGTACAGCGCTTCCAGCAGAGAGAGCTCCACCTTGCCGCTTTCTGTAACGGTGCCAAAACAGGATTGATTGTAGAATTCTCTCGCGTCATCAGAAGCTTCGGTAATAACTCTTTCACCAGCAAAAAGGCCGATGACCGGCTGCCGTTTCTTGCTGCGCAAGGCGTCGCTTTCTTTACCGCTTTTAGTTTCCGGTTCCGTTTTACCAGCAACGGGGGCAGTTTCTGGCTCTTCCAGCACTTCTTGTTTTTCTTCCGATGCCTCGGCTCTTTCCGCTGCTTTTTTCTTCTTGGCCATAGTGAGAAGAGTAACTGCTAAGATGCTTTTTAAAGCTTCTGTCCGGTTTTGGCTTTTTTTCGGCCCGGTACTTTTCGCAGCGATGCCTGCAGCTCCCGAAGAGCAGTTTTTAGCGATGCCGCATTCCGGAGGTAAGAGCCCGAAACAAAATAATCAGCGCCAGCCAGAGCAGCTTTCTTAATCGTCTGTGGATTCATGCCCCCATCAACGATAACTTTGCAGCGGGGATTCTTTGCTTTTATCACGGGGATCTTTCGCAACGTATGCGGAAGGAACAGGCTGCCATAGAAGCCGGGATGGACTGTAAGGATAAGAACCGAGTCTAGATGGGGCAGGAACGGAGCAAGGCGAGAAACCGGAGTTTCCGGCAGCAGCGCCAGAGCGATTTTCCGCCGAGAACGCTTCATCCGGCGGATATAGGCCGGAACATCTTTCAGGGCTTCGAGATGGGGGATGCAGAGCTGCACTTTCTTTCCCTGATGCGCGATCCACTGCTCCGGCTCTTTTATCATCAGATGCGCGCTGTACACAAATCCCGCCGGCAAACGGAACGGAAAATCCAGAGAATAATTAGGGGCGAACTTTCCATCAACGACATCAAGATGCAGATGCTTGATTAGCCCGCGCACCTTTCTAGTTTCGGCCTGGAGCTCTTGCTGGCTTTTAGCGATAAGTGCGGGATGAATGGAAGAGGCCATGGCAAGAGTATTAAGAGGTGTGTTCAAACTCTCGGATTTTTTGCAGCCGTCTCTTATGCCGTATGGCGCCGGAAAACGGCGTTTCCAGCCACAGCTTCACGGCTTTCTTCGCTTCTGCTTCCGACACAAAGCGCGCGCCCAGGCAAAGAACATTGGCATCATTATGATCACGGGAAAGGCGCACCACTTCAAGATTTCCGCCGTAATAGACGGCAGCCCGGATGCCTTTGACTTTATTCGCAACTATACCTTCCCCTTGGCCGGAGCCGCCCATAAAAATCCCTCTGCTTCCGGGATGGCGGGCAACATTTCGAGCAGTTGGGAGCATAGAGTCCGGATAATCATCAAGAGGTTCGTAGGTGAAATGGCCGCAGTCTTTGCACTCGTATCCAAGACGAGCGAGATATTGCTGCAGCTTCTCTTTCAGCGCAAAGCCGGCATGGTCAGAAGCGAGGAAGATGGCTGGTTTTTTTGGTTTTTTCATTTTCGTTCTATTTTTTTTAGTATTCTCTGTGAATTATCCCCGTCCCACACTCCCCAGCACCCGTATCCGCCGTTCCACGACGCGCTGCACGGCATCACGTGCCGGGCCCAATATATGCCGAGGATCGATA